>DATCJM010000094.1:0-2291 GCA_036562805.1 Sphingomicrobium sp. | reverse complement strand
AGGATCGGGATGCGCAGGTACATGACGCCGGTGGCGAGCGCGATTCCCGCCGGCTCGGCACCCGCTTTCTTCTCCCGCCCGAGCCGCGTCGCCAGCGCCTGCGTCACCGCGGTCGAACTGTAGGCGCCGCCGATCAGCGCGGTGGCGATCGTCCCGTGCCGCTCGCCGAAGATTCGGTTGGCGACGTAGCCGAGGAACGAGAAGCCGGTGACGAGCACGACGACCAGCCACAGCCGCTGCGGGTTCCACGCGCCGAGCGGTCCATAATGCCCGTTAGGAAGGAACGGGAGGATCGCGCCGGCGATGATCGCGTAGCGGGCGAGCGCCTTGACGTCGTCGGCATCGAGACGCTCGACGAAGCCGTGCAGCTCCTGCCGGAGCGCGAGGAGCGCAACGCCGATCGCGGCGCACGCGATCGCCAATGCCGGGTTGCCGCTGCCGGCGAGGAAGCCGATCGCCACCGTGCTGATCGCCGCCACCGCGCTCGTCGAATCGTGATGGTTGGCGAGCTCGCGCGCGTAGGCGAAGACCATCACCGCGACCATTCCGACGGCGATCGCCGCGCCGACTGCCACATGCCCGATGGAGCCGAGCAGCCCCGCGATGCCGCTTCCAAGCCCGATCATCGTGAAGGTGCGCACCCCTGCGACGCGCGTGCCCGGCTTCTGGTCCTTGAGCTTCCAGCCGCGCTCGATCCCGATCAGCAAGCCGCAGGCGAGCGCAGTCGCGACCGACAGCGCCTGCCAGTACCAGCCGGCGTTCAGCGCAGTCTCTCCGCATGCCAGCCAAGATGGTCGGCCATGAACGTGGAGATGAAATAATAGCTGTGGTCGTACCCCGGCTGGAGCCTGAGCGTCAGCGGGATGCCGGCCGACGCACATGCTTGCTCCAGCAATTCGGGCCGCAGTTCCTTTTCGAGGAACGGGTCCGCATCGCCGACGTCGACGAGGAGCTCTCGAACGCGCGCGCCGTCCTCGATCAGCGCAACCGCGTCATGCTTGCGCCACGCGGCGCGATCCTCGCCGAGATAGCCGGCAAGCGCCTTCTCGCCCCACGGCACCTGCGAAGGCGCAACGATCGGCGCGAATGCCGACACGCTCCGGAACCGCTGGGGAAAGTTCAGCGCGACGGTCAGCGCGCCGTGCCCGCCCATCGAATGGCCGGTGATGCCCTGCCGCTCCATGTCGACCGGAAACTCCGCCGCGACGAACGCCGGAAGCTCCTCCGTCACATAGCTCCACATTCGGTAATGCTGCGCCCAAGGCTCCTCCGTCGAATCGACATAGAAGCCCGCGCCCTTCCCGAAATCATAGCCTTCGCCGTCCGGCACAGCGTCGCCACGCGGGCTCGTATCCGGCGCGACGAAGATCAGCCCGAGCTCGGCGCACGCCGTGCGATACTCGCCTTTCTCGGTGACGTTCGCATGCGTGCAGGTGAGCCCGGACAGATACCACACGACCGGCAGCTTCGCGCCTTGCTCGGCCTGCGGCGGAAGGAAGATCGAGAAGGTCATGTCGCACCCGCACGCGCCCGAGCGATGCGTGACGACCAGCTGCCGCCCGCCGTGCGACCTGTTCTCCGAAACGATCTCGACGCTCACTTCGCCGGCCGGTGCAGCCCGCAAAGCTTGTTGCCGTCGGGATCGCGCAGGTAGGCAAGGTACATCTTGCCGGTCGGCCGTTCGCGCCAGCCGGGCGGATCCTCGATCGATGTTCCGCCATTGGCGATGCCCGCCCCATGCCAGGCGTCGATTGCTTCCGGACTGTCGAAGTTGAACCCGATCGTTCCGCCGTTGGCGTGGCTCGCCGGCTCGCCGTTCTTCGGCGTCGACACCATGAACACCGATCCGTCCCGCGCGTAGCGCAAGCGTCCGCGGTCATCGATATGCGCTTCCTTGCCGAACAGCGCGTCGTAGAAGCGCTTCGACCGCTCCATGTCGTTCGTCCCGACCATGATATGGCTGAACATGATTTTCCCCTTAATCCGTTCGTCCTGAGCTCGTTCTCTCGGATGTCCCCCGGACATCCGTTCGTCCTGAGCTTGTCGAAGGACTGTCTTTTCCCTTCGCAAGCTTCGAAATCGTCTCCCAATCGTCGCGGATCAGCGCAAGCTTCTTCGCGCGACTCCACCCTTTGATGCGCCGCTCCATAGCGATCGCTTCGTAGCGGGTAGGAAATTCGGCAGTCCATACCAGCTTCGCGGGCCAGTGATCACGAACGAAACCCGGCACCACGCTCCGATAATGCTGGTCCATTCGCCGTTCGAGATCGTCCGTGTGGCCAACGTAGAAA
>DATCJM010000042.1:0-4912 GCA_036562805.1 Sphingomicrobium sp. | reverse complement strand
ACGTGGTGCTTTCGCTTGATGCAGCGGGGCATACCGGCAACATCCTCGCGCTCTCGCGCCGAGGCCAGGCGCCGCGCCGTCACGCCGATTTCGAGCCGGCGCCGGTCGACGCTGATGCGGTTCCTCACGGACATCTCGGCTCTATCTGGCGATGGCTGCGTCGGCGGAGCGCCGAGGTCGGCTGGCGCGCGGCGGTCGACAGCCTGCGTCCGCACACCCATCGGCTTTGGCAGAGCTTCGACACGCGCGACCAAGAACGGTTCCTGCGTCATGCTCGACCGTGGTGGGACGTGCACCGGCACCGGATCGCGCCGCAAGTCGCAGCGACCGTCCATCGGCTGGTCGCCGCGGATCGGCTGCAGATTGTCGCCGGCCGGGTCGTCAGGGCGACTGGCGCCGAGGATGGCATTGATGTCGAGTTTCGCCGCCGTGGGCAGGAGCGGTCGCAACGGCGCCGCTTCGCCTACGCGTTCAACTGCACCGGGCCGCTTCATTCGATCGATCGAACCCGCGATCCGTTGCTGCGCTCGCTGCTCGATAGCAAGCAGGTCCACCCCGATGAGCTTGGGATCGGTCTCGACGTCGATCCGAATTCCCGCGCCGGGGAACGTTTATGGGCGCTCGGGCCTCTAACCAAGGGTCGATATTGGGAGATCATCGCGGTTCCCGATATTCGCGATCAGGCGGCAGCCGTCGCCGAAGATATTGGGCGGGAGCTTCAGGATGACCTCGACGGATGAGAATGGCGGTCCGGGGAACGGCGACTTGGTGGAGAGCCTGCCGCCGATCGAAATTCCCGACGACGTAACCGAGGCAATCCGCACGCTCATTCGCTGGACCGGCGACGATCCCGATCGCGAAGGCCTGCTCGATACGCCGCGCCGTGTCGCCAAGGCATGGCGCGAATATGCCAGGGGCTATCGGGAAGATCCCGCCGAGCACCTCAGCCGGACCTTCGAAGAGGTCGGCGGCTATGACGAGATCGTCCTGCTCAAGGACATCCCGTTCCAGTCGCATTGCGAGCATCACATGGCTCCGATCATCGGCAAGGCGGCAATCGCTTACCTTCCGAACGACCGCGTCGTTGGAATCAGCAAACTCGCCCGGGTGCTCCACGGTTTCGCCCGGCGACTTCAGGTGCAGGAGCGGCTGACCGCACAGGTCGCGGATGCCATCTGGCAGCACCTTCGCCCCAAAGGCGTAGCGGTCGTGATCGAAGCGACACATGCCTGCATGACTGCTCGCGGCGTGTCGACGCCCGGGGTCATGATGACGACCAGCCGAATGATGGGCACGTTCCGCGAAGACGAAAGGAGCCGGCGCGAGGTCCTCGCGCTGATGGGCTACTGACGAAGACGGGCGACCCCGAAGGGCCGCCCGGCTTCAATTGAAATGACGATGTTCGTTAGCTGTGGCTCGGCTCTTCCATGCCGTGCTTGAGCTGGCTCATCTGGTCGTGGCCGGCGCGCACGGACTGGTAGCAGCGCTCGACGACGGCGCGGCAATCGCCGCTCAGCGTGCCGGAATCCAGCGCGGTCTCGAATTTCTCTTTGAGATAATCCTCGCCGCGCTCGACCTCGTTGATGATCGCTTTCTCGTCCTGACCGGTGATCGCCGCCTTCATGTCTTCGAAGCGCTGATGAGTCTTGCCCATGAACGAGCCGCTGTCCTCCGGGTCGCCGCCGAGCCGCCGCACTTCACCGCGCAGCTCCTCGACGACGCGCTGGCGCTCGTCGGCGCGCTGGCGGAAAATCTCGGCGAAACGCTGGTTGTCGATATCCTTGGCCGAATTCTCATAGCCGGTGACGCTGTCGATCGTGGTCGCGATCAGCGTGTTGAGGGTGCTGATCTCGTCGGAATGATTATGGCCGGAATGGTCCGTCATTGGCTTGCTCCATCTCAAGGGGGTTCGCAGCGAAAACGCCCGAGGTCGCGAGCCGATGCAAACACTTCCGAGAATTTTCTGGTTACGGCCCGAATTGCTGTCAGTCTGCCGCTTGCATGATCAACCGACGCGAGTCGGCGGAATGGTCTGAGAGGGGTCCGATGAAAATATCGCTTACGGTTGGGACAATCGGGGTTTTGCTCGTCGCGACGGCCGCGAGTGCCAGGACCTATGATCTGCCGGCGACACCGGTGACGGTCGCCTGGGGGCATTATGATGCGACGTCGAAGCCCGTGCTTACAGTCCAATCCGGCGACATCGTCGTTGTCCACACACTCCTCACCAACAGTCCGACCGGCTTGGAGAAAGCGGGCGTAGCGCCCGCCGACGTCCAGCAGAGCCTGCGCGCCGTCTATGACGGCGTGCCGCAGAGCGACCGCGGGCCGGGCGGCCACATCCTCACGGGTCCGATCGCGGTCGAGGGCTCGGAGCCGGGCGATACGCTCGAGGTTCGAATCCTCAAGATCGATCTGGCGATCCCATATGCCTATAATGGCTTCCGCTACGGCGTCGGTTTCCTCACCGACGACTTTGCCTATTCGCGCGTCAAGATCGTGCCGCTCGATGCTCAGCATATGGTCGGCCATTTCGGCCCGGGCATCGACGTTCCGCTGCATCCATTCTTCGGCAGCATGGGCGTCGCGCCGCCGCAGTCGTTCGGACGCTATGACTCGACCGCTCCGACCATCAGCGGCGGCAATATGGACGATAAATCGCTGGTCGCCGGGACGACCATATTCTTCCCGGTCTACGCACCCGGCGCACTCCTCGAAGTCGGCGACGGCCACGCAGCGCAGGGCAATGGCGAAGTCGACATCACCGCCCTCGAGACCTCGCTCACCGGAACGCTCCAGTTCATCCTGCACAAGGGCATGAAATCCACATATCCGCGAGCGGAGACGCCGACCTCCTATATTTCCATGGGGTTCGACGACGATCTCAGTCGCGCCACGCGCAAGGCGCTCACGAACATGCTCGACTTCCTTGTCGATCAGAAAGGCATGAGCCGCGACGACGCTTATATGCTGATGAGCGTCGCCGGCGACGTCGAGGAGACCGAGCTGGTCGACCGCAACAAGGGTGTCCATGTCGCGCTGCCCAAGGCGCTGTTCACCGGGGCGCAGCAGCAGCGCTAGCCCGCGAATGACTCTGACCCGCCGCGCCTTGCTCGAACATGTCGGAGCAATCGGCGGCGCTGGAGCGGCTTATGCGGCGATGGAGTTGCTCGGCCTGGCCATTCCCACGCCGGCGGGTGCGGAGGCGTTCCAGCTTCCTCGGGTGCCGGGTGCGCGCTCTGTCGTGGTCCTCGGCGCCGGTATCGCCGGGCTGGTTGCAGCTTATGAGCTGCAGCGCGCAGGCTATCGAGTCACGGTGATCGAAGCCGCCGACCGGATCGGCGGCCGTGTATGGACGATCCGCGGCGGCCACCGGGTCGTGCAGACGGGCCGACCAGATCAGCGAGCCGAGTTTGCGCCCGGCCTGTATTTCGACGCGGGTGCGGCGCGCATTCCGTCTACCCACCGCGTGATGCTGGGCTACGCGCGCCGCTTCGGCGTCGCGATGGAAACATTCGTCAACACGGACCGGAGCGCGCGCTGGGACTTCGGCGGAAAGGTCGAGGCCGAGCGCCGGATGGTCGCCGACATGCGTGGCCGGCTCGGGGAGCTGCTCGCCAAGGCAATCGACCGCCACGCGCTCGAGGGACTGGCGTCACCCGATGAGCTCACCGCCGTCCGCGAATTCCTCGCAGACTATGCGGATGTCGGAAAAGACGGGGTTTACAGGCCGTCGGGAAGTTCTGGCTATTCGGTTGAGCCCGGCGGCTACGATCGAGGAGCTGTGCCGCTGACACCGCTCGGGTTGGATGAGCTGCTGTCCGTATCGCGCCAGTCGCCGGTCCCCTACGTCTTCGAGAATAAGCCGAACATGCAACCGACGATGCTTCAGCCGGTCGGCGGTATGGACGCCATCGCCGGCGCATTCTTCAATCAGGTGAAGCAGACGGTTCGGCTGAGCACGCCTGTCACCGGCATCCGCCGCTTCGGAAGCCGCGTGCGTATCGAACACCGAGGCGGCATGACGGAGGCCGATTACTGCGTCTGCACGATCCCGCCGCCGATCCTCTCCGCAATCCCGAACGACTTCTCGGCAGCAAAGAAATCGGCGCTTCGGAGCGTCAGCTACCTCGACAGCCTGAAGGTTGCATTCGAGAGCCCGCGCTTCTGGGAGGCGGACGATTCAATCTTTGGCGGCGTCGCCTGGACCGACCGGCTGAACGAGTGCGTCCTTTATCCCTCCGGAGGTTTCAATCAGCCAAGAGGCGTCATCGTCGGCGCCTATGTCGCCGGTTGGACCCGTGCCGATAATCCAGATGCTTTCGCGAGGCTCAGCTTCGACGAGCGGTTCGCTGTCGCGCGCCAGTCGATCGAGGCGCTGCATCCCGGACGCTCGCGCCTGCTCGGCAAGGGCCTCACCGTCGGCTGGAGTCAAACGCCGTGGTCAAGCGGCGCGGCCGCGCTTTGGCCGGATCGGCGCGGTCCCGAATATGACGAGCTCATCCGTCCCGAAGGCCCAGTCGCCTTCGCCGGCGAACATTTGAGCTACCTCGGCCAGTGGCAGGAAGGCGCGGCGCTTGCGGCGCACGAGGCGCTGAAGCTTGTAGCGCAGCAGGCGGCTGGCGTTCGTTCAGGGAATTGATTTAGATTGCCCTGCCGGATCGGGGAGGTCTCGATGTTGCGTTGCGAAATTATGGTCCTGGCGTCTTCCGCCATTGTCCGTTCGGCTCCTCCAGCGAGCTCTGAGTCATTGCAGCCGGCGGGCAAGTGGGACCTTGATTACGGTGAGACGCAATGCATGGCCACCCGCAATTTCGGTGACGCGGCTCACCCTATCACGCTCGCCATCCGGCAGTCCCCGAACGGCGAAACCTATGAGATACTCGTCGCGAGAAGCGGCGAAGCTCCTGAG
>DATCJM010000379.1:0-3542 GCA_036562805.1 Sphingomicrobium sp. | reverse complement strand
GCAAGGACGAGGGCCGCAAGCTGCTCTCGACCGAGGAGATCAATTCGAACATCGCGAAGATACGGCGTGTCTTCTCGCATTTGCTGACGTTCGGCGACGGACCGACCGACGCGATCATGGTCAACAATGCCGATTGGCTCGACATGCTCGAGTACATCCCGTTCCTGCGCGACATCGGCCGGCATTTCACGATCAACCGGATGCTCACGTTCGACAGCGTGAAGCTGCGGCTCGACCGTGAGCAGCCGATGACCTTCCTCGAGTTCAACTACATGATCCTCCAGGCCTACGACTTCCTCGAGCTGTCGCGGCGGGTCGGCTGCCGGCTGCAGCTCGGCGGATCGGACCAGTGGGGCAATATCGTCAACGGGATCGAGCTCACCCGCAGGATCGAGGGAACGGAGCTTTACGGCGTCACGACGCCGCTGATCACGACCGCCGACGGCGCGAAAATGGGCAAAACGGCGCAAGGGGCGGTCTGGCTGAATCCGGACCTGCTCAGCCCCTACGATTATTGGCAGTTCTGGCGGAACACCGCCGATGCGGATGTCGGCCGGTTCCTGAAGCTGTTCACCGACCTCTCGCTCGAGGACATTGGCAAGCTCGAGATGCTCCATGGGGCCGAAATCAACCAGGCCAAGATCGTCCTCGCCACGGAGGCCACGGCATTGCTGCACGGGCGCGAGGCCGCCGAGACGGCGCGGCAGACGGCCGAAACGACCTTTGGCGGCGGAGGCTTGGGCGAAGACCTCCCGACGATATCGCTCGGCGACGGCATGAACATCGCCCACGCGCTCACCGCCCTCGGCTTCACGCCGTCGAACAAGGAAGCGAAGCGAAAGATCGCCGAGGGAGCGGTTCGCTTGGACGATGTCACGGTGAACGATCCGGGGCTCGTGCTGACTGCGGCCGACCAGCCGCTGAAGCTGAGCCTCGGCAAGAAGAGGCATGCGTTGCTGGTGAGATAGCGAACCGGGGGGCGCTCCATGGAAGTGCATAAGCCGAAGCTCGTCGCCAACTGGCGCGAGCTGCTCAAGGAATGGGGCATCATCGTCCTTGGCGTCCTGACCGCCTTGCTTGCTCAACAGGCAGTGGAATCGCTGAATTGGCGCCAGAAGGTCGGCACGGCGATCGCCGATATGAACAACGAGCTGGGCGCCGGCGACGGGCCGCAAGCCTATGCCCGGATGGCAATGCATGACTGCATTGCTGCCCGCCTCGACGCCGTTCGCGCAGCGATTGAAAAGGGCGATCGTGCCCAAAGCCGCAAACTGATCGACAATTTCTGGCTTCCCAAAGGAACCTATGACTCCCTAGCGCGCGAGGCGGCAACGGCCTCCGACGTCGCTTCTCACATGCCACATCAGACGATGCTCCAGTATCGTATCACCTACGAAGTGGTGCCCGATATGGATCGCCTTGCCGACAAGGAACTCGCCGACCTGGCGCATCTGAGGGCGCTGCCGGCAAGCGGAGGGCCGCTCGAAATATCCGAGAAGCTGTCCGAGACTGACGCCATCGAAGCGATGAAGCTCGACAATGATGCGATGGCGAGAGAGGCACGTTTCGTCTTGAGCCACATGTTGAAAATGGAACTGCCGCTTGACCGAGCCTTTGTTGAACTAAACCTCAAGGAGCCGCGAGAACGTTATCGCGGCTGTCTCAGCCTGCCGCCGCACTTTTAGTCATCCGCTCCTGATCAGCCCCACCGCCTGGTCTCGTTCGGACAGGTATAGGCAGGTCCTCGCAGCCTGCCCGCGAGGCCCCGAAAGGCCCCCGTCGCGGTCGAGGAGGAGCTGGGCATCGCTCTGGGCGACTGGCGCGAGCGCTTCGACATCCTCCGGCGTCGCGGCCCGAAAAGCCTCCTCGCCCGACTGACGCGTGCCGAGGATCTCGCCGGGACCGCGCAGGCGAAGGTCCTCCTCGGCGATGCGGAAGCCATCATTCGTCTCGCGCATCAACGTGAGGCGCGCCCGGCCTATGTCGGTAAGGTTCTGTCCTCGAATTAGCAGGCAGATGCTCTTCTCCGTGCCGCGGCCCACGCGCCCACGGAGCTGGTGGAGCTGAGCGAGGCCGAAGCGCTCCGCACCCTCGACGATCATCAGCGTCGCGTTGGGAACGTCGACACCGACCTCGATCACGGTCGTTGCGACAAGCACAGCCAAATCGCCGGAGGCGAAGCGCTCCATGACGGCGTCCTTCTCCGCCCCCTTGAGGCGGCCGTGGACGAGACCCACTTTGTCGTCGCCGAGCCTAAGCTTGAGGATCCGCGCGCGCTCTTCCGCTGCAGCCGCATCGCTCTTCTCGCTCTCTTCGACGAGAGGACAAACCCAATAGGCCTGGCCGCCGGGGTCTATATGGCGCGCAAGCCCGTCGATGACGTCCGCCAGCTTCTCTTCGCTGATCACCCGCGTCTCGACAGGCGTGCGGCCGGGAGGCATTTCGTCGATCCGGCTGACGTCCATTTCCCCATATTGGGTCAGCGTCAGCGTGCGCGGAATGGGCGTCGCGGTCATCACCAGCAGGTGCGGCGGATGCTCGGCCTTCGACGCGAGCAGCAGCCGTTGCGACACGCCGAAGCGATGCTGCTCGTCGACGACCGCGAGACCAAGCTTCTTGTAGCCAACCTTTTCCTGGAAAATGGCATGGGTGCCGACGAGGATGTCGATCGACCCATCGGCGAGACCCATCAGCACGCTGTCGCGCGCCCGGCCCTTCTCTCGCCCGGTAAGGATTGCGACGCGGGCCCCGAGACTGTCGAGCTGGCCGAGCAAGGTCGCGTGATGCTGCCGGGCGAGGATTTCGGTCGGCGCCAGCAGCGCGGCCTGCGCGCCGGATTCGACGGCTGTCAGCATGGCCGAAAGAGCGACCAACGTCTTGCCCGAACCGACGTCGCCCTGAAGCAGGCGCAGCATGGGCATGGACTGCGCCATGTCGCCACGGATCTCGCGGATCACCCGCCGCTGGGCATCGGTCAGCTGATAGGGCAACTGGAGCTTGCGGATCAGCTCGCCGGTGCCCGCGAGCGGCTGGGTTCGGTGCCGCCGCTGCGACTGGCGCAGCAACAGCAGCGCCAGCTGGTTCGCGAAAATCTCGTCATAGGCGAGCCGCCGCCGCGCATCTTCCGCGCCCGGCTCACGGTGGAGGAGCGCGAGCGAGGCGCGCCATACACTCCAGCATTCACGAGCGGCGAGCGACGGCTCGATCCATTCCGGTAGCTCGGGCGCACGGTCGAGCCCTTCGCGGACGAGCTCGCCGAGCCTGCGGTTGGTGAGGCCTTCGGTCAGCGGATAGACGGGTTCGCGGATCAGCGGGGGCGGGCCCTTGCCCGGTTCAGCCACCTCCGGATGAATGATCTGCCACTCGTCGCCATATTGCTCGAGCTTGCCCGACACAATCCGCTTCTGCCCAAGAGGCAGCGTCCGTTTCGCCCAACCCGGATTGTTGAAATAGACGAGGCTGATCGCATTGCCGTCGGCATCGCTCGCGAAAATGCGCGTCGGGCCGCGCCCGGACCGACTTTCCCGCGTATCGAACGGTGT
>DATCJM010000374.1:0-2196 GCA_036562805.1 Sphingomicrobium sp. | reverse complement strand
GGTTTCCTCAATATCTCGACCCGTCAGCGCGAATGGCCCGACATCATTTCGGTTGCCGAACGCGAGGCGGACGTATGGGCCAGCGTCGGAGTCCACCCGCATGAAGCGGACGCGCATCCCGACCTCGGTGCAGCGGCACTGGTGCAAGCCGCCGATCACCCGCGCGTGATCGCGATCGGCGAGTGCGGCCTCGATTATTATTACGACAAATCCGACCGCCAGGCGCAGCGCGAGCGGTTCCAGGCGCATATCGACGCGGCGCGCGAAACCGGGCTGCCGCTGGTGGTCCACACGCGCGAGGCGGAAGAGGATACGGCCGAGATCCTCGAAGCGGCAGTGAAGGGGGGCGGGGTCACCGGGGTACTCCACTGCTTCACCGGCTCGGCCGAGCTTGCGCGCAAGGGTCACGACCTCGGCTTCTACGTCTCGCTGTCCGGGATCGTCACGTTCAAGAATGCGGCGGACCTGCAGGCAACCGCAAAATGGCTGCCCGCCGACCGGATGCTGGTCGAGACGGATTCGCCCTTCCTCGCGCCCGTCCCGCACCGCGGCCAGAAATGCGAGCCCGCGTTCGTGGCCGATACGGCGAGGTTCGTCGCGGAGCTGAGGGGAGAGGATGCCGACGAGCTCGCACAAACGACCACCTCCAACTTCTTCAAATTGTTCAAAAAGGCCGCGTGAAAATACGGGTCCTCGGCTGCGGCACGTCGACCGGGGTGCCGAAGATCGGCAATGAATGGGGCCAGTGCGACCCGGGAGAACCGCGCAACAGCCGCCTCAGGACCTCGATCCTGGTCGAAAGCGCGGGCGAGCGGATGCTGGTCGACTGCGGCCCGGACCTTCGCCAGCAACTGCTCGCGGCGCGGGTCGATCGCCTCGACGGCCTAATCGTGACTCATACGCACGGCGATCATTGTCACGGGATCGACGAGCTTCGACCCGTCGCGCAGGCCGTGAGCAGGCCGATTCCGCTCCACGCGCGCGCGACGGTGCTGCAGGAGCTGAAGGAGCGATTCGGCTATGCGTTCGAGCAGTCGGACTTTTACCGGCCGATAGTAGAGGCGCGGGACCTGGATGAAGAGCTGCGCTTCGGCGCGGCGCATGTGCGGTTCGTGGATCAACCCCACGGCGGCCCGACATCGCTCGGCCTGCGCTTCGACGAGGCCGAACATTCGGTCGCATATGCAATCGATTTCAGTGAATTAACGGACGCTATGGCGTCACTATATGAACGTGTGGACGTGTGGATAGCCGATTGCCTGACGCGGCGTCCGCACCCGACGCATGCGCACCTCGATGCCGTACTCGGTTGGGCGCGGGATCTCGCCGTGGGCCAGCTCTACCTCGTTCACATGGGCAACGGCCTCGACTATCGTTCGCTCATCGCCGAGCTGCCCGACTGGGCGGCGCCGGCCTATGACGGGCTCGAGATCGCCTAATGATGACCAACGACCTGATGCTCGGCGGCGTCTATATCCTGATGGCGATTATGCTCGTGCTTGGATCGCTGATGGCGCGCCGCGAGCCGATGGCGAAGATGGTCACCATGGCGCTGGCCTGGATCGTGATCTTCGCGGCCGGGTTCGTCTTGTTCACGTTCCGCGACGACTTCGGCTATCTCGCCCAGCGCCTGAAGGCCGAAGCGATCGGCAGTCCCGTCAGCGAAGGCAAGGAAACGCGCATCCCCATGGCGATCGACGGGCATTTCTGGGTCAATGCGAAGCTCAACGGCCGGGACGTCAAGTTCCTGGTCGACAGCGGGGCGACGATGACCACGATCGATCGCCAAACGGCCAATGACACGGGCGTGCCGGTATCGCCGAAGGCCGATGAGTATGTCCGCACGGGCAACGGCATTATCCGCGTTTCGAGCGGGCTTGCCGACGAGCTTCGCGTTGGATCGATCGTCCGCCACGATGTGGGCCTGCAGATCGCGGAGAATGACGATCTCAACGTTCTCGGCATGAATTATCTATCGTCCCTGCGCCGTTGGGGCGTGGAAGGGCGCTGGCTGATCCTCGTCTCCTGACCCATGTAGTATTTTACATAATGCATCTTATCATACGTACAGATCAGCATAGCGGCGGGGGCCCTCGTGCCCGCTGAGCCGCCTCTCGATCGGCTGGCCGCGATCATGCGCCGCCTGCGCGATCCCCGGCACGGATGCGAATGGGATCGCGAGCAGACGTTCGCGAC
>DATCJM010000373.1:0-8144 GCA_036562805.1 Sphingomicrobium sp. | reverse complement strand
ATATCGACCCTTCGTTAGAGGCCCGAGCGCCCATAAACGTTCCCCGGCGCGGGAATTCGGATCGACGTCGAGACCGATCCCAAGCTCATCGGGGTGGACCTGGTTGCTATCGAGCAGCGAGCGCAGCAGCGGATCGCGGGTTCGATCGATCGAATGAAGCGGTCCGGTGCAGTTGAACGCGTAGGCGAAGTGGCGCCGTTGCGACCGCTCCTGCCCACGGCGGCGAAACTCGACATCAACGCAATCCTCGGCGCCGGTCGCCCTGACGACCCGGCCGGCGACAATCTGCAGCCGATCTTCGGCGACCAGCCGATGGATAGTCGCTGCGACTTGCGGCGCGATCCGGTGCCGGTGCACGTCCCACCACGGTCGGGCATGACGCAGGAACCGTTCTTGATCGCGCGTGTCGAAGCTCTGCCAAAGCCGATGGGTGTGCGGACGCAGGCTGTCGACCGCCGCGCGCCAGCCGACCTCGGCGCTCCGCCGACGCAGCCATCGCCAGATAGAGCCGAGATGTCCGTGCGGAACCGCATCAGCGTCGACCGGCGCCGGCTCGAAATCGGCGTGACCGCGCGGCGCCTGGCCTCGGCGCGAGAGCGCGAGGATGTTGCCCGTATGCCCCGTTGCATCAAGCGAAAGCACGACGTCGACCATCGTCAGGCCGGTTCCGACAAGCAACGCGTCCCCGCCCGTCGCTGCAAGATCCGCGACTGCGGCGCGCGCGTCGGCTCCCCAGGGATTGGCGATGAAACGGCTGGCCCCATTGAATGCACGCAGGCCCTCGGGTTCCTGGTTGCCGATAGCAAGCGCAAGCGCTTCGGCGTTGATGATGGAACCGCCATCGAGCGTGATCTCCCATCTTCCGCCCACGCGGCGTGCCCCGACTGCCGAGCGTTCGACGATTTCGGTGCACCCGCTGGTTACCGCCTCTTGCAATATCTCTCCGAGATAGCCCGCGAAGAAGCGACGCTGCGCGAAATCGCGGCGATGGCCGCCTTCTGACTCGAAATGGCGCGCGAAATGATCGGGTTCGCCGGCCCAGGCGCTCATTCCTTCCGCCCGGACATTGAGGAGGTGCGCAGGCTCGGTGGTCGAATAAGCGACCCCCTTCCCGGCACGCCCGCTGCCGTCGATCAGGATCGACTTCACTGCGCGCCGCGCAAGCTGGGCAGCGAGGATCGTCCCCGAAGCCCCTCCTCCGACAATCGCGACCGGCACGCGCCGATCAGATTTCATAATCAGGCCAACTTTCCGGGTCGGTTGCGCCGGCCTTCCGGCGCAGCATGTGGTCGTGCATCCGCTCGATCGTCTTGCCGGCGGTTTGCGTGAACCAGCCAGGCACTAAGGCGTGGATGAGGCAGGCCACTCCGGCGCCGACCAGGGTCGCGCCGATGGCGACCGCGCCGATGCCATGCTCCGACCAGCTCATGCCCAGCGAGCGAGGATGATCGAGAAAGAGTCGGCGCGCGATACCATGCTGATCTTCTCGGGAGTGGATGGTCGCCATGTCGCAGCCCTTATCAGTTTGGCGACCCCGACTGGATTCGAACCAGTGGCCCTCAGATTAGGAATCTGATGCTCTATCCTGCTGAGCTACGGGGTCGCTTTGCAGGGGAATAGGGGCGCATGGCGCGCCGATCAATTCACCTGGTTCGGCGGGATGACCGGCAAGGGCAGCGGAGCAACCGGCACGCCATCGTCCACAAGCGATTTCGCCTGCGCAAGCGTCGCCTGCCCGTGAACCTGCTCCGGCGCGATTTCGCCGCTGTGCATCGCCCGCGCGGTATCGGCGAATTTGTCGCCTACCCACCGCGATTCCTTGAGCATTTCCGCCTGCATGGCGGCGAGGTCAGCGAGCGGATTGCCAGAACCCTTGCGCGGAAGCCGCGGCGCCATCGGCGCTTTCTCGACGCTGGCGGACTGGCAGAAAGGACATTGTACCAGTCCCGCGGCGCGCTGCTGCTCGAAATCGGCGTTCGAGCGGAACCAGGCTTCGAATGTCTCGCCGCCATCGCGGCATTGAAGGTCGAACACGATCATAGGGTCACTGCGTCCGGGATCGGCCGGCGGTGGTTAAGTGCCGGGATTCGCGAGCGGACGTCGGAAATCCGCTTGAGGTCGACGTCCGCAAAGCCGACGCCGGACTTCTCGCCCATGTCGAGCAGGACCTCCCCCCACGGATCGACGACGAGGGAATGTCCGAAGGTCTGGCGGCCGTCGTCATGCTGGCCGACCTGCGCCGCGGCAACCACGAACAGTCCGGCCTCGATCGCGCGGGCGCGCAGCAGGATGTGCCAGTGCGCGCGGCCGGTCGGGACCGTGAAGGCAGCAGGCACGGCGATCAGGTCCGCATCGGCTTCGGCAAGCCGCGCGAATAGTCCGGGAAAGCGAAGGTCGTAGCAGATCGTCAGGCCGAGCTTCCCGACTGGCGTTCCATTCAGAAGCACAACGCCTTCACCCGCGGAATAAACGTTCGATTCGCGCCAGCTCTCGCCCGTCGGCAGATCGACATCGAACAAGTGCAGCTTGTCGTAGCGTGCGCGCACCTGGCCTTCGCGATCGATGACGAAGGCCCGGTTGGCGACCTTGCCGTCGTCGACCAGCACAGCGAGCGAGCCGATGTGCAGCCAGATATGGTGGCGCCGGGCTGCTTCCCTGCAGGCGGCGAGGACGTCGTCCTCTTCCTCACGCCGCAGGCTCTTTGCCGCGCGGCTCGAGTCCCGATCGAGCAGCCCCGACATCTCGGGCGTAAAGAGCATTTCGGCACCGCCCGCGGCGGCCTTGCCGATCGCCTGCTCGAGCGCACGCGCGTTAGCCTCCGGATCGATTCCGGTCGTGGATTGGAAAAGGGCAATCCGGGTCATGCGGAAATCAGGTCGTCGAGCCGCCCTGCCCTGTCGAGCGCATAGAGGTCGTCGCAGCCGCCGACATGATATTCGCGAACGAAAATCTGCGGGACGGTGGTGCGGCCATTCGCCCGCTGGATCATCTGCTCACGAATCTCGCCGCCGAGATCGACCGAGATTTCGACGTACCGGACACCCTTCGAATCGAGCAGCTGCTTCGCCCGCCAGCAATAGGGGCAGAATGTCTTCGTATAGATCTCAACCGTCGGCACGCGCGGCTCCTTCGGATCGATACTTAGGCATCAGGTTCAACGCATCAACTGCGAAGGTTTCACCACCCGCGCCCAGGTGATCAGCTCGATACGCGCTGCCCCGGCGCGTCTCAGGACCCTGGCGCAGGCTTCGGCGGTGCTGCCCGTCGTCAAAACGTCGTCGACGAGGACGACCGTTTTCCCGGCCACCGCTCCCTTGTCGCTCACACGAAACGCGCCCGAGACGGTCTTGCGACGCTGCACCGGACTCATGCCCTTGAGTGGCGGCGTCCGGCGGACACGCCGAAGTAACATTGGCTGGCTTTCAAGCTTCAGGCGACGGCTGAGTTCTCGAGCAACCAGCGCCGACTGGTTGAAACCTCGCCTCCAGATGCGGCTGCGGTGAAGCGGCACGGGGACGAGGATCGTGTCTTCGGAGGGCCGGACGAGCGGAGCCATATAGTGCGCCATCGTCCGTGCGATCGCGACCTTGCGGCCATATTTGAGGCCGATCGCAAGGCTGCGCGACAGTTCGTCATAGGCGACCGCGGAGCGGGTCCGCGCGATCTTGGGCGGCTGCGCGAGGCAGCGCGCGCAGCTCGTCTGCTCAGTCGCCTGCAGCGGAAGCCCGCACGAATTGCAACCGCCATCACCAAGGAATTCGATGTTTTTCCAGCAATCGGCGCAAAAGCTGTGAACGTCCGGAACGATCGTCCCGCATCCGGCGCAGCGTGGCGGGAGCGCAAAGTCGAGCGCCGCGCGGCCGAAGCCACGAACGAGGCTGGAAACGCTGACCATTGCTCCTTGTCGCCCGCTCCGGACCATCGCACAAGCGCGCCGTGCCAGAGTTGTTCGACATGAAGCTGCGAGCAATGCGGCGCGATCGCGCTGCGCGTATCGGGCCGGAGCTGTTCCTCGCCGAACGCGTATTCGCTGACTGCGTCGAACGGATAGCGCTGACGGGGCGCCGCTTCGACCGCGCGCTTCTCATCGGCTGTCCCGACCCCAGCTGGCCCGAGCGGCTTCGAAGCGCCGCAGCCGAAGTCGACGTGCGAGACCCAGGTCCGTTGTTCGCGAGCGCGGCCGGCGGCGAGCTGATTTGCGAGGACCGGTGGGAAGCGCGTGCGGATCGCTATGATCTGGTCCTGGCGGTCGGGACCCTGGACACAGTCAACGAGCTGCCCGTCGGCCTGCGGCTGGTTCGACGCGCCGTCAGGGCCAACGGTCTATTCGCGGGCGTGCTGGCCGGAGGGGACACGCTGCCGCAGCTTCGGCGCGCGATGCTCGCAGCCGACGCGCTTGCCGGGGGCGCTGCACCGCATGTGCATCCGCGCATCGAGGCATCGGCGCTGGCGCCCTTACTCGAGACCGCCGGCTTCGCCAGGCCTGTTGTCGATGTCGAACGCGTCAACCTGTCGTATCGCTCATTCGGGAAGCTCATCGCAGACCTCCGGGCGATGGCCGCGACGAATATCCTGCTCGACCGCCCCCGCCCGCTCACCCGCGGCCAATCCGCCGCGGCCGCCGCTGCGTTTATGGAGGCGGGAGAAGGCGAGCGGACGATCGAGACCTTCGAGCTTCTCCATTTCGCCGCCTGGACGCCGGCGCACGGCTGACGGCGAATTAACCGTACCGCAGGTAGGACTTGTTAACCGCGCCTCGATTACACCCGCCATCGTGGACCTGGACCAGAGGAGGGTGGCGTGATCGCTATCCGAAAGTGCTTGCGCATGCTTCGCGTCGACCAGCGCGCGGCCACTGCGATCGAATACGGGCTTATCGCCGCCCTCATCGCCGCCGCGGCGATTGGGGGCATGCAGATGCTTGGCGGCGGATCGAACGGCTTGTGGGGCCGCGTGCTCGCCAATGCGAACGCACATATGTGATCGAACGGCGACGCGCCCTAAGCGTCGCGCTCGCCGTAGATCACCAGTTTGACCTTTTGCCCGGGCACCAGCCTGCTGTTTGCGCTGAGCCCGTTCAACGTGAGAAAACGATCCAGCTTGAAATCTCGATAAGCCATGCGGTTGGCTAGCGACTGCAGCGTATCTCCAGGGCCCACGGTCACGATGTGAATGATCCGCGGCCGGATGGCGGCGGCTTCCTGGGCGCTGATCTTGCGAAGGGACCGAACCATCGGGACGAATGCGCCGAGGCCCGTCCCCCCGGGCGTGAGAGTCACGAAATGATAAGCGTGCTGCGCGTCCCACCGATAGGCGACCACGCTCACGTCAACGACCCCCGACTGGCTATTCACGCGCGCCGTCGTGTATTCCGCCGGCAGGCCGTTGATCGTTGTTCGCCGGGGCTGTGGCACCGCGAGCTGACTTCCACCGCGCGTCAACCGCTGAAAAACGCCCAACAGATAATCGTCGAGCGAGCCCGTGTAGCGGCCGCCGCTGAACTGCGCTTTCCCCGCCGACCCGGCGATGGTCACGGCGAAGGTCCCGTTGGACATGAGATAGCCGGTCGGCACGCGGAACTGGATGCGCAAATCCGGCTGGGTAAATAGCGGTCCATCGATGATGCCCTGGGCCGGATCGTCGTCGACATAGATGCCTTCGAGCTCGCTCAGGAACGCATCGCGGTTATGGACGCCGCTGCCGAGGCGGCCGGTATCGCGGGCTTCCTGGAGCGCGCGTTGCATGCGGTTCTCGCTCAGCGGATGGGTGCTCGCCCATTCCGGGATCCGCCGATTCGCGCGACCCTGGACCCGCGCCTGGAGCGCCGTTTCGCGCGACAGTGTGGCGAGGAGCTGGGCGGCGCCGGCAGGGTCGTAGCCCGCCGCGATCATGTAGCGCATACCCAGCGTGTCCGCCTCATATTCCTGCTCGCGCGAGAAGCTCAATGTCTGCAGCTTTGCCGCGAGCGCGCCGCGCAGCGCGATCTGGTTTCCGTAGCCGCCGCCGATCATCTGGCCGAGCAGGATCTCCGGAAGCGCACGCCAGGTCAGCTCACGCTCGACCTCCTCGCGCTGGTGCGCGTGATTGGCCGCTACGTGCCCGACTTCATGGCCCAGCGCGAACGCCAGTTGGGCTTCGTCGCCCATCAGGGCCATCAGCTGCCGCGTGATATAGACATAGCCGCCGGGCACCGAGAAGGCGTTCTCCACGGCCGAGTTCAGCGTCGTAAAATGCAGCTGCTGCCCAGGGCTGGCAATGCTGGAGAAAGCGGCAACCCGACGGCCGATGGATTCGACGTAAGCGGCGCGCGGGCCGGTTTCGGCGCCGCCGAGCTCCTCGATGACCTGCGCATTCTCGCGCTGGGCTTCCGCGACGTCCTGCGGGTCGAGATAACGCACCTGCTGCGCCGCTGCGGGGGTAAGCGCGAGCGCGCCGGCGAAAAGCAACACGAACCGTCTGTGCATCTTAGCTGCAGCCTCCGTTCCGGGCGGAGAACAAAGCCCCGCGAATTTGAACGGAGAATGACTGACGGCAGTTCCTGCCCTGCTCAGCCGATCGCGAGATACTTCGCGCGCCGTTGAGCCAGCAATTCCTTCGGGCCGAGCTTGCCGCATCCGTCGAGCTCTTCGACCAGCGCGCCCTTGAGCGCGCCAATGGCAGCGTCGGGATCACGGTGTGCCCCGCCGAGCGGCTCGTCGACGAGCCGGTCGACGACGCCGAGGCCATGGAGGTCGGAGGCGGTGATCTTCATCGCTTCGGCGGCGTCCGCAGCCTTGTCCGCGGTTCGCCAGAGGATCGACGCGCAGCCTTCCGGTGAAATGACCGAATAGACCGCATGCTCGAACATCAGGACGCGATTGGCCGTCGCGATGGCGACCGCGCCGCCCGAACCGCCTTCGCCGACAATCGCAGCGATGATGGGTACCTTGAGCGAGAGGCATTCCTCGGTCGACCGCGCGATCGCTTCCGCCTGACCGCGCTCTTCGGCCTGGACTCCAGGAAAGGCGCCCGGCGTGTCCACCAGCGACACGACCGGAATGCCGAAATGATCCGCGAGCTGCATCAACCGGATCGCTTTTCGATACCCCTCCGGCTTCGCCATCCCGAAATTATGCTTGAGGCGCGACGCTGTGTCGTCTCCCTTCTCGTGGCCGATGAGCATCACTCGCCGGCCGTCGATGCGCGCCAGTCCGCCGATGATAGCCGGGTCGTCCGCGAAGGAACGATCCCCCGCCAGCGGCAGAAAATCGTCAGCGAGCCCAGCGACAAAATCCTTGAAATGCGGCCGCTCGGGATGTCGAGCGACCTGCGCTTTCTGCCACGGACTAAGCTTGGCATAGGTGTCGCGTAGGAGCTTGTTCGCCTTCGCCTCGAGCCGGCCGACCTCGGCATCAATATCGATTTCTGAACTGTTAGCCGTGTCGCGCAGCTCCGCGACCTTCGTCTCCAGCTCCGCAATCGGCTTTTCGAAATCGAGGTACGTCAACATGGGCGCGCGGGGCCTAGGCCGAAGCTGCCGCCAAGGTCAACGACCGCGGGTCGCCAGCGGGTGGCGCGCATTGACGAGCTCGACAAGCCGGGCGCTATCGACATGCGTGTAGATCTGGGTCGTCGCTATATCCGCATGGCCGAGGAGCGACTGGAGGACTCGAAGATCCGCGCCGCCGGACAGGAGGTGGGTTGCGAAAGCATGGCGCAACACATGCGGACTGACCCGTTCGGGCGATATTCCCGCGTCGCCCGCCATTGAGCGGACGATCTGGAACAAACGCACGCGGCTGAGGTGGGACTTCCCGCTCGGAAAGAGCCACAAAGCGTTCGACGGCACATGGTCGAGCCACTTGCGCACCGCTTCGTCCGCGCGCGCTGATATCGGCACCAGCCGGTCTTTGCTGCCCTTCCCGCGCACCATGAGAAACGGCTGTCCTGATCGGACAGCGCCGCGCGGAAGGCTGACCAGCTCGGTCGCGCGGAGGCCCGAACCATAGAGCAGCTCGAGCAGGGCAAGATTGCGCACGGCGGCCGCTTCGCCGCTGGCCGCGCGGTCTTCGGCGGATTCGAACATCCGCTGCACCTCCGGTTCGTCCAGGATGCGGGGCAACGGACGCTCGAAACGCGGCCTTGGCAAAGCCGAGGATGGATCG
>DATCJM010000345.1:0-7319 GCA_036562805.1 Sphingomicrobium sp. | reverse complement strand
AGATCGCATGAGCGAAGAGATGAAAGTGCTGCTCGTCGTCGAAGATGACGAAGGCCTGCAGCGGCAGCTTAAGTGGGCGTACGACGGCTACCAGGTCGTCTGCGCCGGCGATCGCCGGAGCGCGGTCGATGCGGTGCGCGCACACGAGCCGGCTGTGGTGACGCTGGACCTCGGGCTTCCTCCCGATCCGGACGGGACCGACGAGGGCTTCGCGACGCTTGCCGAGATCCTGCGGTTGAAGCCGGACACCAAGGTCATCGTCGCAACCGGGCACGGCGCACGCGAAAGCGCCACGCGCGCGATCGCGATGGGCGCCTATGATTTTTACAAGAAGCCGGTCGATATCGACGAGCTCGGGCTGATCGTCGCGCGCGCCTTCCATCTCCACGCGATCGAGGAAGATAATCGCCGCCTGGAGGCGAGCGGCGAAGCCAAGGTGCTTGGATCGATCATCACCGCGGCGCCCGAGATGACGAAGGTCGCACGGACGATCGAGCGCGTCGCCTCGGCCGACGTTTCGGTGATGCTGCTGGGCGCAAGCGGGACCGGCAAGGAGCTACTTGCCCGAGCGGTGCATGAGAAAAGCGGCCGCAGTGGCGCGTTCATTGCCATCAATTGCGCGGCGATCCCCGAAAACCTGCTCGAGGCCGAACTGTTCGGCTACGAGCGCGGCGCGTTCACCGGCGCGGTCAAGTCGAACGTCGGAAAGATCGAGCTTGCGCAGGGCGGGACATTGTTCCTCGACGAGGTCGGCGACATTCCGCTCCCGCTTCAAGTCAAGCTGCTGCGCTTCCTGCAGGAGCGGCTGATCGAACGGATCGGTGGGCGCAGCCCGATCGCGGTGGACACACGCATCGTCTGCGCGACGCACCAGGACCTGGAAGCGATGATCGGCGACGGCCGCTTCCGTGAGGACCTTTATTACCGGCTCGCCGAGATCGTCGTGAAGATCCCGTCGCTCGCCGAGCGGTCGGGCGACGCCGTCCTGCTGGCGCGTCATTTCGTGAACCGTTTCAGCCGCGAGCTGAATCCTGCCGTTCAATCCTTGAGCCCCGACGCGGTCGAAGCGATCGCGGCCTACGGCTGGCCGGGCAACGTCCGCGAGCTGGAGAACCGCGTGAAGCGGGCAGTGATCATGGCCGACGGAAAAAGCGTCACCGCCGGCGATCTCGACCTCCAGGCCGGGACGCCGGTCGGCGACGACATACTGCCGATCAACCTACGGGCTGCGCGCGAGATCGCGGACCGCAAGGCGATCCGCCAGGCGATGAGCCAAAGCGACAACAATATTTCCGGCGCGGCGAAGCTGCTCGGGATCAGCCGCCCGACTCTCTACGACCTCCTGAAGCAATATCGCCTGCAAGCTTGACCATTCTTAAGCTAGCCAGCCACCACTCCTGTGGTATCAAAGCAGAGTCAGTAAGTTAGCACTAATCGCACAGGGGGCTGTGTTTATGCTGCGTATCCTATTCGTTTCCGTAACCCTTGCTGCTGCGCCGCTTCTGCTCAGCGCTGCGCCGGCGCTCGCCCAAAGCCAACCGGGGCAGCAATGCCAGGATACGGCGGCGAAGCAGGCGCGCCGATCGATGTTCGGAAGCATGCTCGGAAACCTCGGCAGCAGCGTGCTCGGCCGTGTCGGCGCGGGAAGCAACGTCATTGCGCTGGCGCTTCCGGCCGCTTCCTATCTCAGTGACGAGCTTCTCAAGCTGCTCGACTGCAAGGAGCAACAGCAGGCGGCGAAGGCGACCGATGAGGCGATCCGCGGCGGCGTCGGCACCGAAGTCAGCTGGAAGAGCGACAGCCGGCCGAACGTGTCGGGCACGTCGAAGGTCACCGGGCAGGAGCAGCTCGCGGACGGATCGCAGTGCATGACGGTGACCGACGTCGTGATCGTCGATGGCGAAGAAACGACGGTCCCCAAGAAGATGTGCAGGGCGAAAGGCGCGAACGGCTACGTGAAGGTCTAAGCGTGCCAGCCACCATCTTCGTCCGAGCAGCGGCGGCGGCGATCCTGATCGCGAGCGCTGCGGCGGCAGAGCCGATGGACGCGGACAATCCCACCTGCCCGCAACACCTGAACTGGTCGACCTATCCCGAAATGAAGTTCACGCTCGATACGTCGAGCGGCCATCGCGTGCTCAAGGCCGAAGGCCAGATCGACGAGGATGTCGCAGCGCGCCTGTCTGATGCGCTCAAGGCCAATGCGCCGATCGACGAGATCTGGCTTCGTTCGCCCGGAGGCGCCGCGCGCGCCGGTAATGACGCCGGCAAGGTCATTCGCGCGAGCGGGATCCCGACGCGTATTCCCAATGGCTGGGCCTGCTTCTCGGCGTGCAATTTCATGTTCATGGGCGGCGCGATCCGCTTCGTTGACCCGGGCGGCCTGTTCGTCGTCCACATGTTCACGCATGTCGGCGACAAGGACGCCGTGAAGCAGGAATTGTCGAAGGGCGCCGACGCGACGATCGGCCTGATCGGCGACGTCGAGCAGGATTCGGCGCTGCTGGCGAGCGAGGACAATGATTTCCTCATCCGCATGGGCGTGTCGCGCAAGCTGCTGACCGAAGTCATGTACAAGCAGAAAGCGGTCGAGGACGGCGACGCGGACAAGTCCACGCGGCGCTGCCTGACGCAGGCCGAAGCGCTCAAATATAATGTCGCGAACGCACAATGAAGGAGCTCGACCGATGAGATTGCTCGCATGGACGGCCGCAGCGGCGGTCGCGCTGGTCTCGACGGCGGCGATCGCCAATGTCGTGGTGGTCAAGTCGCTCGGCCCCTCCTCGAAAGCCTATCCGCCGGGGAAGACCCTGCCCGCGGCCGCGAAAATCACCCTCCAGGGCGGTGACGTCGTCACGATCCTCGGCCCCGGAACCGCGCAGACGTTCCGCGGTCCCGGCAGCTTCGACACGACGCAGATCAGCCTCGATTCCGCCGCCAGCCAGCGCGGGCGCTTCGGCGCGCTTCGAACCGGCCATGTCGAGCATAGCCCGAGCGTGTGGGACATCGACGTGACGCAGAGCGGCAAGGTGTGTGTTGCCGACGCGAAGAAGCTTCAGCTGTGGCGGCCGGACAGCGACGCGGACGAGAGCTTCGAGATCCGCTCCTTCGACGGCAGCGTTCAGAAGCTTGATTGGGCCAGGGGCAACGCCCTTGCCGACTGGCCTGCAGCCCTCGCGGTTAGGACCGGCGCGAAATATGAAATCGCCTCGTCCGGGCGGCCCGACAAGAGCAGCCTCGAGGTCGTTACTCTAGGCGCGGTTCCTTCGGACAAGGTCGCAACCGCGCAGGAGCTGATCAGGAACGGCTGCGAGAACCAGCTCGACCTGCTCGTCGCCGACGCCGCGAAGGACGGCGACGCGAACTAGGACCCCAGGGCTTCCGCCATTTCGGCGACTTCGAGCCAGCGGACCTCCATTGCCTCGAGGTCCGCGCGGTGGCGCGCGATGCGTTCGGTAAGCTCGGCGAAGCGGTTCGGATCGCGGCTGTACAGGTCCGCGTCGGAGAGCGCCTCTTCGTCGCATGCGATCGTTTCCTGCAATCGCTCGATTTCTCCAGGCAGACGATCGTAATCGCGCTGGTCCTTGTAGGAGAGTTTTTTGTTGCCCGGCGCAGGCCGGGGTCCAGGAGGCGGAGCCTGCCTTGAGCTTTCGGCGCTCCGCGCCCCCTGGGCACCTGCCTTCGACGCCGGGCGATGCGCCTCATACCGCTTGCGAACCCAGTCCTCGTAGCCGCCGGCGACGATGTCGACCTTCCCCGAGCCATCGAGGCCAAGCGTGATCGTCACCGTCCGGTCGAGGAAGTCGCGATCGTGGCTGACGATGAGGACCGTGCCTTCATAGTCGGCGATCACTTCCTGAAGCAGGTCGAGAGTTTCGAGGTCGAGGTCGTTGGTCGGCTCGTCGAGGACCAGGAGGTTCGCTTCGCGCGCGAACTCGCGGGCGAGCAGGAGCCGCGATCGTTCGCCGCCGGACAGCGAGCCGATCGGAGCATCGGCGATCGCCGGGTCGAACAGAAATTCCTTGAGATAGCCCTTGATGTGCTTCTTGTGGCCGCGGACCTCGATCCAGTCGCCGCCATTGGCGAGCACGTCCTTCACGCGCCGCTGTGGCTCCATCAGCTTGCGCTGCTGGTCGATGATGATTCCGCTCAGTGTCTTGCCGAGCGTGACCGTGCCGCCGTCGGGCTCCAGCTCGCCGGTAAGGAGCTTGAGGAGCGTCGTCTTGCCGGCGCCGTTCGGGCCGACGAGACCGATGCGATCGCCGCGCTGAATCCGGAGCGAGAAGTCACAGATAATGTGCCGGTCGCCGAAGCTCTTGGAGACGTGGTCCGCCTCGATCACCGTCTTCGACCGCACGTCGTCCTTCGCGAGCGCTAGCTTCGCCGTGCCGGCGGCGCCGAGCATCGCAGCGCGTTGCGCGCGCATTTCGTTGAGCTTGGCAAGGCGGCCCTGGTTGCGGCGCCGCCGCGCGGTGACTCCGCGCTGCAGCCAGTGAAGCTCGATCTTGAGCTTGGCGTCGAGCTTTTCGGCGGCACGCGCTTCCTCATCATAGACCCGCTCGGTCCACGCCTCGAAGCCGCCGAAGCCGATTTCGGCGCGACGGAGGTCGCCACGGTCGAGCCACAGGCAGCTGCGCGTCAGCCGCGTGAGGAAGGTGCGATCATGACTGATGACGATGAACGCGCCGCTGAAGCGCTTCAGCCAATCCTCGAGCCACTCGATGGCGCCGAGGTCGAGATGGTTGGTCGGCTCGTCCAGGAGCAACACGTCCGGATTTTGCGCGAGCGCCCGTGTGATCGCCGCGCGGCGGCGCTCACCGCCGCTTGCAGTCGCGGTCGGGCGCGAGAGATCGACTCCGAGCTGGTCGGCGATCGCCGCCGCCTCGTGCGGGGGCGGCGCGTCCCTCCCGTCGACGACCCAGTCGAGCAGTGTCTCGAAGCCGTCCATTGTCGGGTCCTGTTCGAGCAGCACGACGTTGGTACCGGGCACGATCGTGCGCTTGCCCTCGTCGGTGTCGATCAGGTCGGCGAGGCATTTGAGAAGCGTCGTCTTGCCCGCGCCGTTGCGGCCAATCAGTGCAAGGCGGTCGCGCTCGCCGATGTAGAGATCGAGGCCACGGAAGAGCCAGCCTTCACCCTGAATCAGCCCGAGTTGCTCGTAGGATAGGATCGGCGCGGCCATGCGAGGCGCCGTAGCCAAGGATGCCGAGCGCCTGAAGCCCCTCGCCGCCGCTGTTGCGGATTTGCAACGCGCTGTGACCCTGAACGGGTCTGTGCAAGCGCGTTCATAGCTAATTCAATGGCCGATGGTAGAAATGCGCCCGACGAAAGAGTCGAGTGATGAACCTTCTGCGTACCCTTCTAATCGCCGGCGTGCTTGCAACCGGCCTCGCCAGCGCCCCGGCGCTGGGCGATCCGCCGCGCGATTCGGACCGCGCCTTCCAGGGCCGCCGCGACGGCCATTCCATGCCGCTTCCGCAGCTTGAGCGGCGGGTGATGCCGTTCATGGGCCCGAATGTCGATTACCTGGGGCCGGAGCTCAACAACGGCACTTATCGCATGAAGTTCATCCAGAACGGGCGCGTGATCTGGGTCGACGTCGATCCCCAGACCGGCCGGATCGTCCGTCGCTCCCATCCCTAGCAGCCCGCATTGACTTTTCGGCCGCGGCTCCCAGTTGTTCCGGATAAGCAACCTCTTGCCGCAACACGGGTTGACGGTGGGAAGATGAACAGCTCCGGGGAGCATCGATGCGCGTTCTGATCGTCGAAGACGAACCTAATCTCGGCCGCCAGCTGCGCTCGACGCTCGAGGGCGCGGGCTATGCCGTCGACCTCGCCACCGACGGCGAGGACGGCCATTATCTTGGCTCGACCGAGAGCTATGACGCGGTGATCCTCGATCTCGGATTGCCCGAAGTCGACGGCCTCACGGTCCTCGACCGCTGGCGCAAGGAAGGGCGCAAGATGCCGGTCCTTGTCCTGACGGCCCGCGACAGCTGGTCGGACAAGGTCGCCGGGCTCGATGCTGGCGCCGACGACTATCTCGCCAAGCCGTTCCAGACCGAAGAGCTGATCGCTCGCCTGCGCGCGCTGATCCGCCGCTCGTCCGGCAATGCGTCATCCGAGCTCATCGCCGGCGATATCCGGCTCGATACCAGATCGGGCAAGGTGACCAAGGCCGGCGAGCCGGTGAAGCTCACCGCGCAGGAATACAAGCTCCTCTCCTACCTCATGCATCACAAGGGCAAGGTGGTGAGCCGGACGGAGCTGATCGAGCACATCTACGACCAGGACTTCGACCGCGATTCGAACACCATCGAAGTATTCGTCACACGCATCCGCAAGAAGCTTGGCGCTGACGTCATCACCACTATCCGCGGCCTCGGCTACAGCCTCGAGGAGCCGGCGGAGGCCAAAACCTTTTGAATAAGGAAGCCGCCCCCGTTTCGGCGGCGTCCGAAGTTCAGTCCGCCGCAAGCCGGAGAGCGCATCGGCGCCGCACCGGCTCGCTGACCAGACGCATGATCGGAGTCGCGGCCGTGTGGATCGCGGCGCTGCTGCTGATCGGCGGCTTCGGGCTCGACCGCATATTGTCGCGCACATTTGTCGAAAGCTTCGACAACCAGCTCGTCTACATGCTGAACTCGATGGTCGACGCGTCCGACATCGGCCCCGACGGCGGGGTCCGTTTTACGCGTGCGCCAGCCGAGCAGCGCTTCATCCAGCCTTACTCGGGCCTCTACTTCCAGATCACCGATATGCCCGGCAATTCGTGCCGGCACGGGGGCGAGTCCGCGCTTTGCTATCCGTCGCGCTCACTTTGGGACCGCAGGCTCCACGTCCGCAGCAATCACGTCGACATCAAGCCGCACCTCTACGACAGCAACGAATTCTGGGACCCGATCCGTAAGGAAACGCTGCGCATCGCTGAACGCGACGTCATCCTTCCCGGATCGAACATCCGCTGGCACTTCCAGGTCGCGGAAGCGCGCGACAGCGTCGACAAGCAGATCCACCAGGCGCGCTCGATCCTAATCCGGAGCTTCAGCGCACTTGGCGTCGGACTGCTGATCCTTGCCGCGCTGCAGACCTTCTACGGCCTATGGCCCCTCCGGCGTGTCCGGCGCGAGGTATCGCTGATCCGGTCGGGCGAGAAGACGCGCGTCGGCCGCGACTTCCCGGCCGAAATCCGTCCGCTTACCGAAGAGATCAACCAGCTCCTGGCGCATAGCGAGGAGCAGGCGGAAGAGGCGCGCCGGCATGCCGGGAATCTCGCCCACGCGCTGAAGACGCCCCTGACGGTGATCACGAACGCCG
>DATCJM010000313.1:0-12847 GCA_036562805.1 Sphingomicrobium sp. | reverse complement strand
CGGCGTTGCGAGCGATCTGGCCAGCCTTGCGCGCCGCGATCGGCGCCATCGACACATGATCTTCCTGCCCCGCCGATGTCGGGATTGAGTCGACGCTGGCGGGAAACGCCAGGCTCTTGTTCTCGCTGACCAGCGCCGCCGCGGTGACCTGCGGGATCATCAGGCCGGAGTTCACGCCTGAGTCGGGCGTCAGGAACGCAGGAAGGCCGCTCATCTTCGGATCGACGAGCACGCTGATCCGCCGCTCCGAGATTGACCCGACCTCGCACAGCGCCATTGCGATCGTATCGGCGGCGAAGGCGACCGGCTGGGCGTGGAAGTTGCCGCCCGAAATAGCAGTGTCTTCGTCGGCGAAGACGATCGGATTATCCGTCACCGCGCCGGCCTCGATGGTCAGCGTCCGCGCCGCATTTTCGAGCAGATCGAGCGCGGCACCCATCACCTGCGGCTGACAGCGGAAGCTGTACGGGTCCTGCACTTTGGGACAATCGACGGCGTGGCTCGCGAGGATCTCGCTACCGTCGAGCAATTCCCGAAGTGCAGCCGCAACGGCTCGTTGGCCAGGCTGGCCGCGAAGCTCCGAGATGCGAGCGTCGAACGGTCGCGCGCTTCCCTTGAGCGCATCCACCGACATCGCGCCAGCCGCTAGAGCGGCGGCGAACACACGCTCGCCATGGAACAAGGCGTCCAGCGCGAGCGCGGTGCTCGCCTGCGTCCCGTTGATGAGGGCGAGGCCTTCCTTCGGGCCGAGCTGGAGCCGATCGAGTCCGATGCGTGTAAGCGCGTCGATCGCCGGGATTGCCTCGCCGCCGACATCAATTCGCCCGTAGCCCATCAACGCAGCAATCAGGTGCGCCAACGGTGCGAGGTCGCCGCTTGCGCCGACGCTGCCCTGCGAAGGGATGATCGGCATCGCGTCGGCGTCGAGGAGTCGCTGCAAGGCTTCGATCACCAGCGGCCGGACGCCCGAATGTCCGCGGCCAAGGCCAAGCAGCTTCAGGACGATCATCAGACGCGTCACGTGCCGCGGAAGCGGCTCCCCGAGCCCGGCGCTGTGAGAGAGGATGAGGTTCGTCTGGAGCTCCGCCAGCCGCTCGTTCGGAATGCGGGTGTTGGCGAGCAGCCCGAACCCGGTGTTGACTCCGTAGACGGTCTCGCCGCCCGCGACGATCCGCTCGACGGCATCCGCGGATAAGGCGATTCGCCGCATCGATGCATCGTCAAGCGACGCGGGCTCGCCCTGCCACAGACGGCGCAAGGTGCCGAGTTCGATCGCCTCGGGGTCGAGCTTCACGCTTTCACCATCGGCAGGTCGAGACCCTGCTCCCGCGCGCAGTCGATGGCAATTTCGTAGCCGGCGTCGGCGTGGCGCATCACGCCCGTCGCGGGATCATTCCAAAGCACGCGATCCAGCCGCCGCGCGGCATCGTCGGTCCCATCGGCGACGATCACCATGCCGGCATGCTGCGAATAACCCATGCCGACGCCGCCGCCGTGGTGGAGCGACACCCAGGTGGCCCCCGACGCGGTGTTGAGCAGAGCGTTGAGCAGCGGCCAGTCGGAGACCATGTCGCTGCCGTCCTTCATACTTTCCGTCTCGCGGTTGGGGGAGGCGACGCTGCCGCTGTCGAGATGGTCGCGGCCAATAACGATCGGGGCGGAGACTTCACCGTTCCGCACCATCTCGTTGAACGCGACGCCGAGCCGATTGCGCTGGCCGAGGCCGACCCAGCAGATGCGTGCCGGCAGCCCCTGGAACGCGATCCTCTCGCGCGCCATGTCGAGCCAGCGGTGGAGGTGCGAATCGTCCGGGATCAGGTCCTTCACGCGCTGGTCGGTGCGGTAAATGTCCTCCGGATCGCCGCTCAGCGCTGCCCAGCGGAACGGACCGATGCCGCGGCAGAAGAGCGGCCGAACGTAAGCGGGGACGAAGCCGGGAAAGTCGAACGCGCGAGCGACGCCTTCGTCGTAGGCTTCCTGGCGGATGTTGTTTCCATAGTCGAACGTAGGAACGCCCATGTCCTTGTAGGCGAGCATCGCCTCGACGTGCTGCGCGATCGACAGTTTCGCCGCCTCGGCGACGGCTGCCGGATCGCGCTCGCGCATCTCCTGCCACTTCGCGACGGTCCAGCCCGCCGGACAATAGCCGTTCGCGGGATCGTGCGCGCTGGTCTGGTCCGTCAGCGCGTCGGGCCTGATCCCGCGCTTGACCATCTCCGGCAGGATCTCGGCCGCATTGCCGAGGAGGCCGACGCTCGTCGGCTCGGTTGCGTTGCGGATAATCTCCAAGGCTTCGTCGATGCTGGTCGCGCGCTTGTCGAGGTAACGCGTCTCTAGCCGCTTCTCGATCCTGCTCTCCTGGCACTCGATCGCGACGCAGTGTGCGCCGGCCATCACTGCGGCGAGCGGCTGCGCGCCGCCCATGCCGCCAAGGCCCGCGGTCAGGATCCACCGGCCCTTGAGGTCGCCGCCATAATGCTGGCGGCCCATCTCCGCGAAGGTCTCGTACGTGCCCTGGACGATGCCCTGCGTGCCGATGTAGATCCAGCTGCCGGCCGTCATCTGGCCGTACATCATGAGCCCCTTGCGATCGAGCTCGTTGAACACTTCCCAGTTCGCCCATTTGGGAACGAGGTTCGAATTGGCGATCAGCACCCGGGGAGCATCCTTATGGGTGCGAAAGACGCCGACCGGCTTTCCCGACTGGACGAGCAAGGTCTGGTCACCGTCGAGCCGCTCGAGCGTTTCGACGATCTTGTCGTAACATTCCCAGTTGCGGGCGGCGCGACCGATGCCGCCATAGACGACGAGGCTCTGCGGGTCCTCGGCCACCTCATCGTCGAGGTTGTTCTGGAGCATGCGCACCGCCGCTTCGGTGGCCCAGCTCTTTGCCTTGATCTCGCTCCCGCGGCGCGCGCGGATGTGGCGGCTATTGTCGCGTCGGTCGGTATTCAGCTGTCCACTCCATTGAATATGCGCCGTTCCGGCCCGGGAAGGCCGACCCAATAGCCGAGCTCGGCGAGCGATTCGATGCGCCATGCACAAAGGTCCGCCTGCTTGCCCGCGGCGATGCTTCCCACCGTATGGGCGAGGCCGAGCGCACGCGCGGCGTTGATCGTCATTCCGGCGATCGCCTCCTCCGGCGTCAGGCCGAACAGGGTGCAGGCCATGTTCATGGCCAGTGTCGGCGACAGCAAAGGCGATGTGCCGGGATTGCAGTCGGTCGCGATCGCAATCGGCACCTTGTGCTTGCGCAACAACGCGACCGGCGGCTTACGCGTCTCCTGCAGCGCATAAAAGGCGCCAGGCAGAAGGACCGCAACCGTGCCAGCCGCTGCCATCGCCTTCGCTCCCGCTTCGTCGAGGTGCTCCAGATGATCGGCAGAGAGCGCGTGATATCTTGCTGCGACGGCGGCACCTTTCTGGTTCGACAATTGCTCGGCGTGGAGGCGGACGCGCAGGCCATGGTGCGCGGCCGACTTGAACAACCGCTCGACCTCTTCCGGCGTGAAGGCAATCGTGTCGCAGAAGGCGTCGACGCTCGTCGCCAAGCCTTGCTTTGCCGCGGCAGGAATGAGCTTGTCGACGATCTCGCTGACATAATGGGCGCGGCGGTCACGCTGGTTGGCCGGCAATGCGTGGAGCGCAAGCAAGGTCGGAACGATCCGAACCGCCTCTCCGTCGCCGAGGTGAGCCGCGATCTTCAGCAGCCGCAGCTCGCTCGCCTCGTCGAGCCCATAGCCCGACTTGATCTCAACAGTCGTGCAGCCGCCGCGCATCAGCGCATGCAAACGGCGCCGGCTCTGCTCGAGCAGCTCCTCGTCCGAGGCGTCAGCGGTTCGCTTCACTGTCGACGCGATGCCGCCGCCAGCCTTCGCAATCTCCTCATAGGTCGCGCCCGCTCGTCGCATCGCATGTTCGTCCGCGCGCGTCCCGCCGAAGACGAGGTGCGTGTGGCAGTCGATCAGCCCCGGCGTCACCCAGGCGCCGCCCAACGCATCGACGCTCTTCGCGCGAAATCCGGCAAGCTCCGTGCGCTTCCCGACGCGCAAGATCTTTCCGTCGGCAATCGCGATAGCGCCATTTTCGATCAGGCCGAGCGGATTGCCCGGGCTCTCCTCGAAGGTGGCGACATTGCAGTCGACGAGCAGCCGGTCCCACATGGATTTGCGCTTAGGCGAACCTGCTTGCTACGGCAAAGGCATGAGCAGCGCCTGGCCGAACCTTTCAGAGCTTCTGGTCGAGGGCGACGCTGCTGTCCCGATCGGCCTCGTCGGCGCGCCGCTCGCGGCGGGATCGGTGACGCCGGGCGGATGCGACAAAGCGCCCGCGCTCCTTCGCAAGACGCTGAAACGGATTGGCCGCTACGACGTCGAGATCAGCCGATCGCTGTTCACCCCTGTTCGGGACCGGGGCGATGTCGAGCTTGCTGGCCTCAACATCGAGCAAGCGACCGACCCGATCCGCGACGCGATCAGCGCGAGCGTTAATGATCATGCGCTGACGCTGCTCGTGGGCGGCAACAATGCAATCACCCGTCCCGCAGCGCTGGCCCTCGGAACGCCGCTCCGAAAGGTCGGGCTGATCACGCTCGATGCGCATTTCGACATGCGCGATCTCGACCAAGGGCTGAGCAACGGCAATCCCGTCCGCGCGCTGATCGAGGACGGTCTGCCAGGCCGGAACATCGCCCAGATCGGCCTCGCCAGCTTCGCGAACAGCGAAGCGATGCATCGCGACGCCCTGGCCGCCGGGAACCTCGTCATTACGATCGAGGATGTCCGGCGCGAAGGGATCGATGCAGCGATCGATCAGGCTTTGCGGCATCTTGCGCACGCCGACGCGATCGTCGTCGATTGCGACATCGACGTCATCGATCGCGCGCAGATGCCGGCCGCGCCGGGAGCGCGCCCGGGCGGAATGCATGTCAGCGACTTCTTTACGGCCGTGCGTCGCCTGGCGGGCGATCACCGGGTGCGAATCATCGACCTTACCGAGTGGGACCCGCCGCTCGATCCGACGGACCTTAGCGCTTTGACCGCCGCGCGCTGGGTTGCCGAGTGCGTGGCCGGGTTCGAGAACCGCTAGGCTTCTTTCGCTTCGGCGGGTCGGTAACGACGATGATCGCCTTGGCTTCCACGCGCTTCACGCATTCCCACGGAATGCTGCGGCCTTCGCGCTTGTCCGTAAGCCGTTCGATGAAGCCGCCGGCGCCGATCTTCAACGCGGTGATCCGGCCCTTGGCGCAATGGACCTCGTGGACTCGCCCGAGCATTTCGCCGTCGAGCGTCCTGATTTTCTTGTCGCGCAGGTCGGACAGCCGCATCAGAGCGCTCCTTCGTGCGGTATCCACTTCCCCGCGGTCGCCTCGCTCCGATCGAGACCCACCGTCGCGGCGGGACAATCGAGATGAACCACGGCGTCAATCGTTCGCACGCGGTCCATCGGGACGCGCGTGAGCCGATTTCCAGCGATCAGCTTCACGACCGACATCGCCCAGCCGGGAAGCCGGCCAGAATAGGCGCCCGGGCCCACCAGAAGCGCTTTCAGCTTCGCCTCCTTGCCGGCGCCGCCACTGAACTCGAGATCGTCGACGATCCCGCAATATTTGCCTTCGCTATCCAGCAGCGGGAGGTCGAGCAGCTCGCTCACCAGCTTGATCGGGCTGTCCGGAGTCATCCGTTACCTCCTGAGGTCAGGATGTAGAGCGGCAAGGCAGCAACGGCGGCGATGGTGATGACCGCGAAATAGAACCAGCCAAGCGTCTTGGCGAACGGCCCGTTCACATACTCGCCCATATATTTCTTGTCGCCCGACAGAAGCAGGAGCGGGAGGTAGGTAAGCGGAAGGACGAGGATTGAGAACAGGATCGCAAACTCAACCAGCGTCATCACGTCGACGCCGGTGAGCACGATCGCGAGGGCAATGACGAACAAGGCGATCCAGGTGATGGTGAAGCGCGGCGCTTCCCATGGTTTCTTGTGGCGGCCCCAGATCCAGCCGAAAAATTGCGCGATCGAATAAGCGTTGGCGAGGCAGGTTTCGACCGCCGCCCCGGCGACGGCGAAGAACATGCCGGCAAGCGCGATGATCAATCCCCATTTGCCGAACGGGACGACGGCTTCGAGCGCGGCGCTGCCCGGGATGGCCGGATCGATATTTACCGGGCCGAAGAGCTGCGCAGAGCTCGACAAGATGGAAATGCCAAGAAGCGAGCCGAGTCCCATGCCGACGATCGCGGTGACTCGGTTGGTGACAATGTCCTTGAGGCTCCAGCCCTCTTCGATCCCGCCCGACGAATAGAAATAGACTTCGTACGGGAACATCACCGCACTGATGATCGCGACGACGAAGTAGGCGAAGGTGAGCAATTCCTTGTTGCTGAGGCCGTGCGGAATCTGCGGAACGAGCCCGCCGGCGATCTTTCCCCACGGTGGGTGGATCGCAACGAGCGAGACCGCGAAGACGATCATGAAGAGCCCTAGCAAGCCATAGACCCGCTCGATCCATTTGAACGGAAGCACCCAGATCGAAACGATGAGTAGAGCCGTGAGCCCGACCGCGGTGAGAAGATAGGGCGCGCCGGTGAGATAATTGACGATCAGCGCGACGCCCCCAAGCTCCGCGGCGCAGGTGATCAGATTGGCGATCATCGACGCGGCGAGCGTGATGAGGCCGAGCTTGAGTCCAAGCCGGTGACGCATCAGGTTGAAGACCGGCTGCTGTGCGACGGCGGCAACGCGGCCGCTCATTTCCGAAAAGACGATGATCCCCACGGTCGAATAAGCGAAAACCCAGATTAGCGCATAGCCGAAGGTCGAGCCGGCCTTGGCGGCGAAGACGAGCTCACTGATGTCGACGAAGCCGCCGACCGCCGTCATGATGCCGAGCGTCAGCTCAAGCGGATTCAAGCTTGTCCTCGATCCGCTTTAGCGCCGCGGCGCGTTCCCTGAGGTCGTTCGGCGGAGCATCGTCCGGCTGCTGCAACAGCGCGGCAATCTTGTCGCCGTAGGGCGAATCCGGCTGCGTCAAGGATGTCGCGGAGGTCTCGATCTGCTGGCGGATCCATTGGTGCATGCTGCGGACATAGGTCGCCGTCACCTTCCCTTCGGCCGCCTGCTCATTGACCATCGCCCATTCCGCTGCGGCGGAGCGCGCCTGTCCGATATATTCGAGGTCCGCGTCAGGGCCGCTCGAGCAGCTCGCAAGCGCAAGAAGCAGCGGCAGGGACCAACGCAACATGCGCCAAAAACCGTTCCGCGGCTGAACCGTTCCGATTAGGGATTTGCGTCCCTGACCCGCTCGCCTTTGCAGGACAAGGTGCGGAAGGTGATGGAAAAGCGCAGCGCGTCGCCGGGGGTTATCCTGTGCTCCCAGTCCCAGCGCGCGTCACGCGACAGCAGATAGGCCGAGCGCGGCGCGACATCGAGATGGGCCCGCTCGAAACCGCCAGGCTTACGCCGCCGGAAGCGCAACGTCGCGGGGGCGGCGAGCGAGATGCCGACGACCTGCTCGAACACGTCGCGGTCGCGGTGCCAGCCGATCCCGGCTCCAGGATCGTACCGCGCGAGCAGGACGTGCACGAAGTCGGCCGGGGGCAATCCTGCAAACGCCGCTGCGGTCTCACGCAGCTCGGCCAGCCACTGCGGGATGGACTCTGCGGGCGCGAAGCTGGCGTCGTCGAAATCATAGCGCCAGCCGAAACTCCTGGTCTTGCGATTGCCAAGCCAGCCGTGGAAGCGGAACGGCGAAAGGTCGGTCGCGAGGAGCCGCTCGATCAGCAGCTCCTCTTCGCCTTTTGTGATGACGTCCTTGGCATAGCGAAGCCCGGCGATGAGCGGCGCGTCGAACAGCATGGTCAGCCTGCGAAAAGTTGCTTGAGCTCTGACGGGCGCAGTTCGGGGGCGAGCTGTTCATAGGTGCATTGCTTCGGGTCTTTGTCCGGCCGCCAACGGAGAAAACCGGTGCCGTGGCGGAAGCGACCGCTGGTGATCTGGTCGTACCGGACCTCGACCACGAGGACCGGCTTCAACGGCTCCCACGCCATCGAACGCTCGGTATTCCAGCGGCTCGGCCCGCCGGGCGCGCTGCCGGTGAAGCCGGGCGGCTGGATCAGCTTCTCGAGCTTGTCCGTCAGCTCTTGCCGATCCTTGGCCGGGATCGCGGACGTGAAGCCGACATGGTTTAGACGTCCCGCATCGTCGTAAAGGCCGAGGAGAAGCGATCCGACGACCTTCTTTTTTTCGGCGTAACGGAAGCCGCCGACCACGCAGTCGGCAGTGCGCTGCTGCTTGACCTTGATCATGGCGCGCTCGCCGGAGCGATATTCGAGGCCGCTGCGCTTGGCGATCACACCGTCGAGTGCGCCGCCGCTCCGACTGAGCCAGTTGAGAGCAGTGCCGCGATCATAAGTGACCGGGGACAGATGCAGGCCGGCGGCCTCATTACGCGCGAAAAATTTCTCGAGCGCCTGGCGCCTTTTCGCAAGCGGCTCGTCCATCAGATTCTTTCCGCCCAGCTCGAGCAGATCGAAGAGCATGAGTTCCGCCGGATGCTCCGCTGCAAGCTTGCGCACGCGGCTCTCGGCGGGGTGGAGGCGCAGCTGGAGTCCATCGAAAGAGAGCGCATCACCGACCGGAATGATGAGCTCGCCGTCGAGCAGGAAGTCTCGCTCCTTCAGGCGGCCCAGCATCTCCACGACGTCAGGAAAGTAACGGCCGAGCGGTTTGCCTGACTTCGACGTCAGGGTGACCTCGTCACCGTGCCGGCGTGCAAGACACCGGAACCCATCCCACTTTGGCTCATATTGCCAGCCCTCGCCTTCAGGGAGCTCGGCCGCGAGCAGCGCTTCCATCGGGGCCGGAACTGACGCTGGCGTGGGCATGCATCTCAATCGCACGGCGCCTGCACTCGTTCCCGTTGCACCGGCAGTCACAGCTGTTACGCTGCCGGTCTGACCGGGGAGGACAGGCATGCAATTCGATCCCAACGCCGCGACGGCGCGCTACATCGACAGTCTCGGGCCTGCCGCCCTCCAGAAAGCGCATGCCTACACCGTCGGCAAGGAATGGATGCTGCTGTGGGCGGTCGTGGTTGCGGCCGCCGTCACCTGGCTGATCGTCCGCTTCGCCATCCTGGACCGTCTTGAGGCCCGCTTCGGCGAGAAGCGGCGCAACCTCGCGGCATTCGTCATCGCCTTCGTCTTCTTCATTGTGTCGGCGATCCTGACGCTTCCCTGGTCGGTCTATGCCGATTGGTGGCGCGAGAAGACTTACGGGCGCACCGCTCAGCCGTTTTCCGACTGGCTGCTCCAGCTTGGCATCGGCACGCTCGTCGCGGCGATCGTCGGCGGCCTGTTCCTGACAGGCGTTTACTGGCTGATCCGGCGTGCAGGCAGAGCGTGGTGGCTGTGGTCGGGCGGTCTCGTCGCAATCGGCTTCGCCTTCATTGCGCTGCTTGCACCAGTGCTGATCGAGCCTCTGTTCAACCATTATACGCCAGTCCCGCCGGGTCAGGTTCGCGATGCGGTGGTCGAGATGGCGGGGCGAGCAGGCGTGCCGCCGGAGCGTGTGTTCATGTACAATGGCTCGCGCCAGTCGAACAATTTTACGGCCAACGCCGGCGGTGTCGGAAGCACGGCGCGCGTCGCGATCTCCGACGTCGCATTCAAGAATGCGACCCTCGACGAGGTGCGCGCGGTCACCGGCCACGAGATCGGCCATTACGTGCTGAAGCACACCTGGTGGGGCATCCTGTTCGCGGCCATCCTCTCGACAATCCTGTTCTGGATTGCCGACCGGACCTTCCCTTGGTTCGCGCGGCGCTTCGGCAGCTCGGCAATGCTGGCCGAGCCGCGGGGCGTGCCCGTCTTGATGTTCATGGTGTCGCTGTTCGGGCTTCTCGCACTTCCCATCACCAACACGTTCAGCCGAACCCTGGAAGCCAACGCCGACATGTATTCGCTGCAGACCGAGAACCGGCCGGACGCGCTTTCAACCTCCCTCGTGAAGACGGCCGAGTACCGCTACCCGAGGCCCAACAAGATCGAGGAAATCATCTTCTACGATCATCCCTCGGTCGAAAGCCGGGTCCGAACGGCGATGGAATGGAAGGCCACGCATCCCGGGCCGCCGGCGCAATAGGTGAGTCGTAGCGACCCTTCGGCCGGCCGCGCGGTTATGCCTAACCTTATATAAAGTAAATGTCCGTAGATCGTCCCAGCGAGGACGCATCGAGTGGAAAGCATCAGGCGTATATTGAGGAGCGGGGCGGCGCCTGCCGTCCAGGAAGCGAGCCCGCGATCGGCCCGCGCCGAAGCGCTCGTCGAAGAATTCGAAAGCAGCGAGAAAGGCTGGTTCTGGGAAACGACCCGCGACGGGACGCTTTCCTACATCAGCGACAGCGTCGCGCGTGCTGTGGGGCGCGAGGCGGATGACCTCGTTGGCCGGGCCTTCTCAGATCTCATCTCGACCGAAGCCGCCGATGGCAGCGCCACCTCCGAACGCACGCTTGGCTTCTACCTCTCCTCTCACGTTGCCTTCCAGGACCTCATTGTCCGGGCGAAGACGAAGAACGAGATCTGGTGGTCGATCAGCGGGAGGCCCATCCATGACGAGGTCGGCCGCTTTTTCGGCTTCCGCGGTTTCGCATCGGACCTGACCAAGATGCGCCAGTCGGAAGTCGAGCTCGACAGGCTCGCGCGTCAGGATTCGCTCACCGGCCTCGCCAATCGCGAAGCGCTGCGCCGCGCGCTCGACGATGCGCTGATCAGCGCGGCGCGGCGCAAGCATCGCTGCTCCGTCTTCCTCCTCGACCTCGACCGGTTCAAGGCGGTCAACGACACGCTCGGCCACCCCGCCGGCGATACGCTGCTCCGGCTCGTGTCGTTGCGGCTGCGCGACGTGATCGGAGAGCTCGGTCAGGTCGGCAGGCTGGGCGGCGACGAGTTTGAAGTGGTGTTGCCATCCACCTCGTCGAAGGAAGATCTCTCGGGCCTCGCACAAGGGATTATCGACAGCCTTTCGCGGCCCTACACGATCAATGGAACGGTCGTCTCGATCGGCGCATCGGTCGGCATCGTCACCTCCGACTATGACGACCGGACCTCGGACGACCTGATGCGGGACGCCGACCTTGCGCTCTACGCCGCGAAGGCCGCCGGCAAGGGCTGCTTCCGTTTCTTCGCTGCCGAAATGCACGAAGCCGCGCGCGAACGGCAAATCATGGAATCGGACCTTCGGCTCGCGCTCGAGAAAGACGAGCTCAAGCTGATGTTCCAGCCGTGCGTCGACGCCTCGAGCGAAGCCGTGACCGGATTCGAAGCGCTCGTCCGCTGGCACCATCCGGAACATGGACCGGTTAGTCCGGCAGTGTTCATTCCTCTCGCCGAGGAAATCGGCTTCATCAACGAGATCGGCGAATGGGTTCTTCGAACAGCTTGCGAAGAGGCGGCGAAATGGCCGCAGCAGATCAGCGTCGCGGTCAACCTCTCGCCCGTGCAGTTCAAGCTACACTCACTGCCGTCGACGGTGCGCGCAATCCTCAGCGAGACCGGGCTCGCCGCCAAGCGGCTGGAGCTCGAGATTACCGAGGGCGTGTTTCTCAGCAATGACGAGCATGTCCACGACATGATCCGCAGCCTGAAGGACATCGGCGTGAAGCTCGCGCTCGACGATTTCGGGACGGGCTATTCTTCGCTCGGTTACCTGCAGCGCGTCCCCTTCGACAAGATAAAGATCGACCGATCGTTCGTCACCGGTGCGTCCGATCTCGAGGGACGCAATGCGGCGCTGATCCGCGCCATGGTCGGGCTCGCGTCGGACCTCAAGATGGAGACCACTGCGGAGGGTGTGGAGACGGACGAGGAGCTGTTGCTGGTCCGCAACCTCGGCTGCTCCCTCGTACAGGGCTATATTTTCGGTAAGCCCATGCCTTCGGAAGACGCGCTCGAGCTGGCGAACAGGGGAGCGGCGACGCTGCCCGCGAAACTGCCCCCGCGGGAGCCCAGGATCCGGATCATTCGGGCCGCATTGCTGCACCATGACGGCCGCGTGCTGGGCGCTCGCCTGCGCAACATCTCCAGCGGCGGAGCGCTGGTTGAGTGTCGCGAGGAAATCGAGGCCGGCGCGCCGATCAAGCTCGACTTCGCGGCGGGCGGGCTGGTCGAAGCGGAGGTGCGGTGGGTCAAAGGCACGCAGTTCGGCTGCCAGTTCCGCGAGAAATTCAACCTCAGGGTCCTTCAGCAAGTCGCGAAGCCCGCTGGCCAGGCGCCGAAAGTCGCCGCGCCGAACTACCGCGCCGCCGGAAAGGCCGTCCACGACAAATAGCGCTATCCGGCTGAGCAAACACAAAAAAAGACCGCCGGGCCATGGGCCCAGCGGTCGTTTGTTGGTTGCGGGGGCAGGATTTGAACCTGCGACCTTCAGGTTATGAGCCTGACGAGCTACCGGGCTGCTCCACCCCGCGTCACCAAACAAAAAAGCCGCCGCTCGGTCGCCCGGCAGCGGCTTTGAAAACATTGCGAATGGGCTCTTGTTCACGCCGCCAGCAAAGCCTGGCGACGACCTACTCTTCCACTGCTTAGGCAGTAGTACCATCGGCGCTGTCCGGTTTCACGGCCGAGTTCGGGATGGGATCGGGTGGGTCACGGACGCTATGGTCACCAAGCTATGGTGACGGCGCAAACAAGAACTAGAAATCGTGCACTTTAGTCTTGGGCATCATCTAGCTGAGGTCTTCAACCACGCCAGCAGAGCTGACGATGATGGTGGGACTCTCAAGCGCGAAATGAGTAATTAGGACCGGTTAGCTCCACGCGTTACCGCGCTTCCACATCCGGCCTATCAAC
>DATCJM010000310.1:0-8807 GCA_036562805.1 Sphingomicrobium sp. | reverse complement strand
ATCCGCAGCGTTTCCGCGAGGCGCGCGAGCATTTCAAACGCCGGGCAGATGATCTCTCCTCGGAACAAGCGGCGACGGAATTTCGCGACCTTTCTATCGCGGCAAGCTTTCGCTCGGCACAACTGTTGCTCGATGTCGTGGATGCCGTCATCGATACTTCGGGACCGGAACGCCTCGGGCTCACCCGGCGCCCGCCGAGCCACGAGGCGCACCATCGCACGCGTCCCGGCCAAGTCGAGCTGTGGCAGCCATTCACGCCGGAATTCGACGAGGATGAAGAGGAGGGCGAAGAAAGCTGGATCACCGTGCGGGCGCGCCAATATGCCGACGCACTTGCCGCGCGCGTCCGAAATCTCGTCGACGAGGCGCCCGATCTGCCTTCGACCGGGCGAGCGTTGACGCCGGGCGACATTCTCGTGCTCGTCCGCAGCAGGGGCGAGCTTGCATCGCTGATCGTTGCGCGCCTGTTCTCGGCCGGCGTGCCCGTCGCCGGCGTCGACCGTCTCCACCTCCACGAACCGCTCGCCGTGCAGGATCTGCTGGCGGCGATGAAGTTCGCCGTCCAGCCGAACGATGATCTCAACCTCGCCTGCCTGCTCGTCTCGCCGCTGATAGGACTGGACCAGGAGCAGCTTCGAAGCCTCGCTTTTGGCCGGAAGGGCAAGCTCTGGCGCGAGCTGCGCCAGCGTGCCACGGAGGACCCGCAGTTCCAGGGCGCTCACGGCGCTCTCGCGGAACTGCTGCGGATCGCCGATTTCACGACCCCGTCCTTGTTCCTCGAGACGATCCTCTCGGGCCCGATGCAGGGCAGGCGCAAGCTGTACAGCCGTTTGGGCATGGCAGCGCGCGACGCGATCGACGAGCTGATGAACAGCGCGCTCGAGTTCGAACGGACCGAGACTGCGTCCCTCGATCGTTTCCTCGCCTGGTTTTCGCGCGGAACGGTCGACGTACAGCGCGATCCTGGCCGCCCCGGCAATGAGGTTCGAGTGATGACTGTCCACGGCGCGAAAGGGCTCGAGGCGCCGGTGGTCGTCCTTGCCGATGCAACCGCCGATCCTGCACGCCTGGGCCGAACGCCAATCACCCTGGATTTCGAGATTGGCGATTCAGCTGGCGTCGCGCCGCTTCTACGGCCGAAGAAGGAGGAACGGCTGGGGCCATTCGAGGGACGAATCGCCGAGCAGGAGAAACGCGATCTCGAGGAGCATTGGCGACTTCTCTATGTCGCGCTGACTCGAGCGGCCGACCGCCTTGTCGTCGCCGGAGTTGCGCCCAAGCCCAAGAAGGACGGGTCCGAGGCGCGCCCGGCCGATTGCTGGCACATGGCGGTCGAGCGCGCCTTGGTGTCGATCGAGGCCGAGCCGGCCGATCACGGAAAATGGGGGACCGGGCTCGTCTACGGCGCCATGCCGCAAAGCCGCAGGTCACGCGCTCGTCAGTCCGGTGCTTCCACTCAAATCGAGTTGCCGAACTGGACATTGACTGCCGCGCCCACGGAAACGCGCCCTCCGCGGCCCCTTGCGCCTTCGGCGATCGCGGTCGACGACGAGACGGCCCCGCCGCCGAGCGAGGGGATGCGCGCGGCGGCCCTTCGCGGAACCCTGATCCACCAGCTTCTCGAACGCCTGCCGGCTGTCGCGCCCGAAGAGCGCGCCGCGGTCGCCGAACGTTGGCTGCAGCAATCGGCGGGACTTGCTGACGCCGCGGCAGGGCGCAGAATCGTCGACGAAGTGTGCGCGATAATCTCGAACCCGGCCTTTTCGGCGGTGTTCGGGCCCGACTCGCTCGCTGAAGCGCCTTTCGCCGCGACATTGCCGGACGGAAGAGTGATCGCAGGGACGGTCGACAGGCTCCTGGTCGAAAGCGACCGCATCGCCGTGATCGATTTCAAGACCGGGCGCGTTCCCGCGACAGACGACGAAATCCCCGCCGCGCACCGCGCCCAGATGCGGGCTTATGCCGACGCGCTGCGGGTCATTTTCCCCGGGCGATCCGTCGGCATGACCCTGTTGTACACAGCTGGGCCCAAGCTCGTGTCGCTGACGTCTTGAGGCGCACCGGAGGAGCGCCCATATGGGCGTTAACCTTCGAAGGAGATGAGTCCGCCATGGCCACCAAAACGGTCACCGACCAGAGCTTTTCAACCGACGTTCTCGGCGCCGACGGGCCGGTCCTCGTCGATTTCTGGGCGGAGTGGTGCGGGCCGTGCCGGATGATTGCGCCGGCGCTCGAAGAGATCGCCAACGACCTCGGGGACAAGGTCACCGTCGCCAAGCTGAACATCGACGAAAATCCCGACACGCCGGGCCGCTATGGCGTGCGCGGCATCCCGACCATGCTGTTGTTCAAGGGCGGCCAGCCCGTCGCGCAAAAGGTCGGCGCCGCCCCGCGCAGTCAGATCCAGCAGTGGCTCGAGAGCAATCTCGGCGCCGACGTGCAAGCTCGCGAGGCTTAAGAGCGGCTAGCTTTACGCGCCGCCGGTCAGGGAGCTGTCGTCGGGAGGCTCGGTGCCGCTGAGCCCTACCGTGTTCGGCCGGAACCGCTCGTGCCTCGGTAAATCGTCGCCGGGATTGAACCAGGCGATCTTGCTCGCCCAGAAGATATGATATTCGGGCGGGACGCTGTCCGGTTCGTCAAGGGTGACCGCGCTGAAGTCGAGCGTTTCTGGCTGATGGTCGACCGTCACGAAAAGAGGAGTTCCGCAGCGTCCGCAGAATGAACGCTGGCCGAAGCTGCTCGAACGGACGCTCCGGATCAGATCTGCACCTGAAGTGACGACCCAGTCGCCGCGCTTGACGCATGCAAAGGCCTGGGCCGGTGCTCCACTGCTGAGCTGGCAGGTGCGGCAGTGGCACCACCCGCAATCGAAGGGTTCGCTTTTGAGCTCGTAGCGCACCTCGCCGCACATGCACCCGCCCGTCATTCCTGCCATTTGTTCACGGTCCCTTTAATTGACTACGGCTAGGGCGCTCCTTACATCGCCCGCGACAATTTCCCAGAGCGTCGGCGAGAGCTTTTCTGGCCTATTCAGCGCCCGGGTTTTTAAGGGAATTTCATGTTCGCCGCAGTGGCAAAGAGCATCTTCGGATCGGCCAACGACCGTTATGTCCGCGGTCTTGGCAAATATGTCGACGCCGTCAACGCGCTGGAGCCCAACATCCAGGCGCTGTCCGACGATGAATTGCGCGGCCAGACCGAGCTGTTCCGCCAGCGGCTCGCCAATGGCGAGAAGCTCGACAACCTCCTTCCCGAAGCATTCGCCACGGTCCGCGAGGCGGCGATCCGGACGCTCGGCCAGCGCCACTATGACGTCCAGCTGATCGGCGGCATCGCGCTCCACCGCGGCGAGATCGCCGAGATGAAGACCGGCGAGGGCAAGACGCTAGTTGCGACGCTCGCCGTCTATTTGAACGCGCTCGAAGGGAAGGGCGTCCACGTCGTCACCGTCAACGACTATCTCGCCCGGCGCGATGCCGACTGGATGGGCCAGATCTACCGTTTCCTCGGCATGAACGTCGGCGTCATTGTTCCGAACCTCTCCGACGAGGAGCGGCGCGAGGCCTATAACGCGGACATCACCTACGCCACGAACAACGAGCTCGGCTTCGATTATCTGCGCGACAATATGAAATACAGCCGCGACCAGATGGTCCAGCGGCCGTTCAATTTCGCGATCGTCGACGAGGTGGATTCGATCCTGATCGACGAGGCGCGGACGCCGCTGATCATTTCCGGCCCAACGGACGACAAGTCCGATCTCTACATCAACGTCGACCGGCTCGTGAAAACCTTCCAGCCGTCCGACTATGAGCTCGACGAGAAGCAGAAGAGCGTCGTCCTCACCGAGGAGGGCACCGAGAAGGCCGAGCGGCTGCTCGAGGAAGCGGGGCTGATCGAAGGGCGTAACCTCTACGACATCGCCAACACCCAGGTCGTCCATCACTTGAACCAGGCGCTCAAGGCGAACGTCATGTTCAAGAAGGACATCGACTATATCGTCAAGGACGAGAAGGTCGTGATCATCGACGAGTTCACCGGCCGGATGATGGACGGCCGGCGCTGGTCGGACGGACTTCACCAGGCGGTCGAGGCGAAGGAAGGCGCCAATATCGAGCCCGAGAACCAGACGCTCGCCTCGATCACCTTCCAGAATTATTTCCGAATGTACCCAAAGCTGTCAGGCATGACCGGCACGGCGATGACCGAGGCGCCGGAATTCTTCGACATCTACAAGATGAACGTCGTCGCCATCCCGACCAACGTGCCGGTGCAGCGCATCGACGAGGATGACGTCTTCTACAAGACGATGACCGAGAAGTTCGCGGCAATCACGCAGGAGCTCAAGGAGAAGCAGGAGCTCGGGCAGCCAGTCCTCGTCGGCACGGTTTCGATCGAAAAATCGGAGATGCTTTCCGAGTACCTCGAGAAGGAGGGCGTCAAGCACTCGGTCCTGAATGCCCGCTTCCACGAGCAGGAAGCGCATATCGTGGCGCAGGCGGGCCGCATCGGCGCGATCACGATCGCCACGAACATGGCCGGCCGCGGCACCGACATTCAGCTTGGCGGCAACCTCGAATTCCGCATGGAGGACGAATTCCCGGACCTCGTCGCGGGAACTTCGGAATATGAGGCGAAGGCCGAGAAGATTCGCGAGGAAATCGCTGCCGAGAAGCAGCATGTGCTGTCCATCGGCGGCCTCTACGTGCTCGGCACCGAGCGCCACGAAAGCCGGCGCATCGACAATCAGCTGCGTGGACGGTCAGGCCGTCAGGGCGATCCCGGCCTGTCGCGCTTCTACCTGAGCCTCGACGACGATTTGCTCCGTATCTTCGGCCCGCAGACGATGTTCTCGCGCCTGATGAACAAGAACCTCGAAGACGGCGAGGCGATCGTCAGCCCGTGGATCAGCAAGGCGATCGAGACGGCCCAGAAGAAGGTCGAAGCCCGGAACTACGACATCCGCAAGCAGGTCGTCGAATTCGACGACGTCATGAACGACCAGCGCAAGGTGATTTACGAGCAGCGCGCGGACATCATGGATGCGGAGAGCGTCAGCGACGTGATCAATGACATGCGCGCGGAAACGGCCGCCGCGATCGTCGCGGTGAACTGTCCGCAGGGCACTTATCCGGAGCAGTGGAACGTCGACAGCCTCAAGGAGAGCATCGACGCGGTGTTCGGAATGCAGGCCCCTGTCGATGACTGGCTGCAGGAAGAAGCGGTCGATCCGCTCATCATCACGGAGCGGCTTCAGAAGCTCGCTGACGATAGCATGGCGACGAAGCTCGAAGGGGTTGAGCCCGGCCGCTGGGGTGACGTCGAGAAGCAGATCCTGATCCAGACGCTCGACCATCATTGGAAGGAGCATCTCGCAACGCTGGATGCGCTTCGCCAGGTGATCCACCTCAGGAGCTACGCGCAGAAGAAGCCGATCGACGAATATAAGCAGGAGGCTTTCCTCCTGTTCGAGCGGCTGCTGGTGTCGATCCGCGAAGAGGTCACGCGCGTCCTTATGCGGGCGCAGGTCCAGCTCGAACCGGCGCCGCCGCCGGTGCTGCCGGACTTCATCACCCAACATCTCGACCCGTTCTCGGGCGACGACGATACGGCCGACATCGATGCGTCGACGGGCGCCGTGCTGTCGAGCGTTCCGTTCGGCATCATTCCGCAGCAGCCGATGCCGCAGCGTGACGCGCAGGGCGGGGTTGCCGAAGCGCCGGTCAGCCGCAACGCGCCTTGTCCGTGCGGCTCGGGCAAGAAGTACAAGCATTGCCACGGACAGCTGGGTTGACCCTGGCGCCGCCCAGGGCGGCGGCGATCGACCGAGCCGAGCTGCGGCGCGCCTATCGGCCTGACGAAGAACAGGTCGCGAACGAGCGCATAGACCAGGCGCGCCTGACCAAGGCGCAGCTTGGCGATGCCACGGCGATGGCTCGCGCGCTGGTCAAGGGCGTTCGCGCGCAAAAACCTTCCGGTGTCGACGCTTTCCTTCATGCTTACGACCTCGGTTCGGACGAAGGCATCGCGATGATGTGCCTGGCCGAAGCGCTATTGCGCATTCCCGATTCCCACACGGCGGACGAGTTGATCGCTGACAAACTTGCTGGGCCCGACTGGTCTGAGAAGCTCGGGCGGTCGGACTCGGCATTCGTGAACGCGGCCACCTTCTCGCTGCTGCTGACCGGAAAGGTGCTCGAGGGCGCACAGGACCGTTCGGACAATTGGAAGGCGGCGCTCGGGCGCGCCGTCGGCCGGCTCGGCGAGCCGGTCGTCCGCACTGCGGTGCGCGAAGCGATGAAGATCCTCGGCCGCAACTTCGTGTTCGGACGAACCATCGACGAAGCGCTGCAGCGCGCGAAACCCGAACGGGCGCGGGGCCTCAGCCACAGCTTCGACATGTTGGGCGAGGCGGCGAAGACCTACGCCGATGCCGACCGCTACGCGCAGGCCTATCACGGTGCCCTCGACGCGATCGCCAAGCAGGCGAAAGACGGATTCCGGCGCTCTCCCGGCATCTCCGTCAAGCTCACGGCGCTTCACCCGCGCTTCGAATACACGCATGCCCAAGAGGCGCTTGCGGCCGTCGTCCCCGTCGTACGTGAGCTCGCCTTGAAAGCGTCGCGAGCGGACGTTCACTTCACGATCGACGCGGAGGAGGCGGATCGCCTCGAGCTGCAGCTCGACGTGTTCGAAGCGCTTCTCGGCGACGATGAATTGTTCGCCAATGGCTGGGGCGGCTTCGGAATTGCCGTCCAGGCCTATCAGAAACGCGCCGCGCCTTTGTGCGACTGGGTTATCGACGCCGCGCGCGCACACGGCCGCAAGCTGATGGTCCGCCTCGTCAAGGGCGCCTATTGGGATACCGAGATCAAGGCCGCACAGGTCGGCGGCCTCGTCGATTATCCGGTGTTCACGCGCAAGGTCGCTACCGACGTGTCCTATCTTGCGTGCGCGAAGAAGCTGCTCGGCGCGCCGGATGCCATCTATCCCGCCTTTGCGACGCATAATGCGAACACGATCGGGCAGGTGAAAGCGCTCGCCGGTGAACGCGAGTTCGAGTTCCAGCGCCTCCACGGGATGGGCGAGGAGCTTTACGAAGAGCTCGCCAAGCTCGAGCGCCATCTCGGTGACGCGCAAACCCCCGTCCGCATCTACGCGCCGGTTGGAAGTCACAAGGAGCTGCTCGCTTATCTCGTTCGGCGCTTGCTGGAGAATGGCGCGAACTCGAGCTTCGTCAATCGCATTGCCGATGAGCAGGTCTCGATCGACGAGCTGGTGCGCGACCCGGTTGCCGAACTGTCCGCGCTGGAGCCGAAGAGGAATCCGAAGATCATCCTGCCGCGCGACCTATTTGGCGCGCAGCGCCGCAATAGCGCCGGCGTCGATCTCAGCGATCCGTTGGTGCGTGAACCATTGCTGGACCGGCTCGCGGCCCTCGAAGCGAGGAGCTGGACCGCGAAGCCGGGCCGGGGGAAGGGCGAGCCGAGGGCGATCGTGTCGCCTCACGACCACCGGATTACCGTAGGGACGACGTTCGAAGCGACGACCGCCGACGTCGATCAGATGGTTCGCGCCGCGCATGCAGCTCAGGTCGCATGGGACGCTCTGGGCGGCGAAGCCCGGGCGAGGCTGCTCGAGCGCGCCGCTGACCTTTACGAGGAGCATGCCGAGGAATTTTACTCCCTGTGCACTCGGGAGGCCGGAAAGACGCTGCTCGATGCGGTCCTCGAAGTGCGTGAGGCGGTCGATTTCCTGCGGTTCTACGCGTCCGAGGCGCGGCGCCAGTTCACGAGGCCCCTGCCGCTTCCGGGACCCACGGGCGAACAGAACGAGCTGAGATTGCACGGGCGCGGCGTCATCGCCGCCATTTCGCCGTGGAATTTCCCCCTCGCCATTTTCACCGGCCTCGCATCCGCGCCCCTTGCGGCCGGAAACGCAGTCATCGCCAAGCCGGCAGGGCAAACCCCGCTCATTGGCGCCCTGGCGGTCGAATTAATGCATCAGGCCGGCATTCCCGAGGACGTGGTTCAGCTCGCGCCGGGCTCGGGCAGAATCGTCGGCGGAACGCTGACGGCGCACCCGCTGCTCGCCGGCGTGGTGTTCACCGGCTCGACCGAGACGGCGCGGATGATCAATCGGACGCTCGCGGAACGCGACGGGCCGATCATCCCGTTCGTGGCCGAGACCGGTGGGCAGAATGCGATGATCGTCGATTCATCGGCTTTGCCCGAGCAGGTCACCCGTGATGTCATCTCCTCGGCGTTCCAGAGCGCGGGCCAGCGCTGCTCGGCCTTGCGCGTTCTGTTCGTCCAGGAGGAGGTCGCCGACGGCATGATCAAGATGATTGCCGGCGCGATGGAAGCACTGAAGGTCGGCGATCCGGGCGATCTTGCGACCGACGTCGGCCCCGTCATCGACGAGGCGGCGAAGAAGGTGCTCGACGAGCATCTCGACTGGCTCGACCACAATGCGACGAAGATCTGTCGATTGGAGCCGCCGAAGGAGGCTGCGCATGGGTGCTTCGTCCCTCCCGCTCTTTATGAGATTCAGTCCGTAAGCGAGCTGGATCGCGAGAATTTCGGCGCAATCCTCCACGTCATCCGCTTCCGCGGCGACGAGCTCGACAAGGTCGTCGAGCAGATCAACGCGACGGGCTACGGCCTGACGCTCGGCCTCCAGAGCCGGATCGACACGGTTCGCGATTATGTCGAAGAGCATGCGCGCGTCGGCAATTTCTACGTCAACCGCAACCAGATCGGCGCGGTGGTCGAAAGCCAGCCGTTCGGCGGCGAAGGCCTCAGCGG
>DATCJM010000309.1:0-3361 GCA_036562805.1 Sphingomicrobium sp. | reverse complement strand
AAGACCCCGCTTTGCGCCGAGCTGGTGATGCAGCTGGTGCGCCGGGCGATGCGTCGATTCGGCCTCTTCCCCGATGGGCTGGTCCAGGTGGTGCAGGGCGACCGTGCGACCGGCGAAGCACTCGTGCGCGACCCTCGCATCGCGCTCGTCTCCGCGACCGGTTCGACGAGGATGGGCAAGATTGTCGGACCGCTCGTCGCGGAGCGGTTCGGCCGCTCGCTGCTCGAGCTTGGCGGCAACAATGCCGCAATCGTCGCTCCGTCGGCCGATCTCGACCTCGCCGAGCGCGGGATCCTCTTCTCGGCGGTCGGCACCGCCGGGCAGCGATGCACGACGCTTCGGCGGCTGATCGTCCACGAAAGCATTGCCGGTCCGCTGCTCGGGCGGCTCACGCGATCGTTCGGTGCCGTGAAGATCGGTGACCCGCGGCAACGCGATGTCTTGATGGGTCCGCTGATCGACGAAGGGGCTTTCGATGCAATGCAGTCGGCCCTTTCCGCCGCTCGCAACCTCGAGGGCGTTGTCCATGGCGGCGAACGCATCGAAGGCGTTGAAGGAGGGCACTATGTCAGCCCCGCCATCGTTGAGATGAAGGCGCAGGAAGGTCCCGTCGTGCGCGAGACGTTCGCGCCGATCCTCTACGTCCTGCGCTATGGCGATTTCGACGAAGTCATCGCGCTCAACAATGGCGTGCCGCAGGGCCTGTCCTCGTCGATCTTCACCAACGACATCCGCGAGGCGGAGCGGTTCATGTCGTCCGCGGGATCCGACTGCGGCATCGCAAACGTGAATATCGGCCCGTCGGGTGCCGAGATCGGCGGTGCTTTCGGCGGAGAAAAAGAAACTGGCGGCGGACGCGAAAGCGGTTCTGATGCGTGGCGCGCCTACATGCGGCGGCAGACCAACACCATCAATTACGGAAGCGAGCTACCGCTCGCCCAGGGCGTCAGCTTCGACGTCGCCCCATAAGGCCAGCGGTTCTTCCGCCAGCAGCCGCGGCCATTCCGTTCGGAAATTGCTCTGCCATTGCGCCAGCAGCTCGGGCGCCATCGGCTGCGAGATCAAATAGCCCTGGGCGAGGTCGCATCCGAGCTCGCGCACGATCCGCAGCTGCTCGGCCGTTTCGACGCCCTCGGCGGTCGCGCTCAGGCCGAGGCCATGCGCGAGTCCGGCGATCGACTGCACGATCAGCCGTGAATCGTTCGAGTGGGCGAGGTCGGAGACGAAGGACTGATCGATCTTCACTTCGGTGAACGGTAGCTGCCGAAGCAGCATGAGCGTCGAATAGCCGGTGCCGAAATCGTCGATGGCGAGCCCGATTCCCTTGATGCGGAAGCGCGTGAGCGTGTCCATCAGCTTCACCAGCGGCTGGGTCGCGCCCTCGGTCAGCTCGAGGACGAGGCGGTCGGTCGGAACCTCCAGCGCGCGGCACATGCGCTCGACCAGGTCGGGAAAGTCGAGATGCTGGAGACTGAGAGCGGAGATGTTGAAGGCAATCTGGGTATCGATGCCGGCGTCCCGCCAGTCGAGCCATTGGCGAAGGATGGTGCGAAGGCCCCACTGCGTCAGGTCGTCGATCAACCCGTGCTCCTCCGCCATCGGGACGAAGCGAGATGGCTCGATGGCTCCTAGCTCGGGGTCGTGCCAGCGGACCAGCGCTTCAACGCGCACAAGGGTGCCGTCGCGAAGACTTACCTTCGGCTGGTAGAACATGTGCAGGCGTTGATCTTCGAGGGCTTGCGTGAACGCGCGCAGCAGCGCTTCCCTCGCCCGCCGCGGCATGGCTAGAGCGTGGCCTTTAGCCGGCTCAACATTTCCTCGAGGACCTCGAAACGGACCGGCTTCTCGACCGGGCCAACCATTGTCAGGCCGAGCGCCTCGCCGAGACGGAATGCGGATTCTAGCACGCGCCGGTCGAAGCCGCTGACAATGAGAACCGGCGCATCATAGTCCTGGTCAGCGAGGAAGCGGATGAGCTCGACGCCGTCCATGCCCGGCATTCCCAGGTCGAGCGCGACCATGTCCGGCGTCCGTTGAAGGAAGGATTCGCGGAATTCATCGTCGCGGCCCGTGATCACCGGGTCGAAGCCGCTCTCTTGCGCGGCGCTGGCGAGGAATTCGGCCAGCGACGGTTCGTCATCAATCAGCAGCAGGCGCGGCTGCATCATTCAATATCTCCCCTGGCGGGGCCTAGTCAGCAACAACGCTTCATTTCAACAAAATGAAACGCTCTTTTAACCACGCGGTCGATAAAGTCCCATTTTGGCGCGAATTGCGCGCGTGAAGGGGCCCCCGGAAGCATGTTTTCATCGCTGATCCGCAGGAAATCGTCGGCCGCCGCACAGTCGGAAGTCGATGCGGCGTTCGAGTCGACGACCGTTTCCCTTTCGACCGCGGTGCCGCGGCCGGTCGAACGACGCGACGAGGAACGGATGCCTGCGATGCTCCGCATCGGCAAGCTTGTCGATGCCGCCGGCAATCAGCAGCTGGTCAAGCTCAAGAACATGTCGGCGGGCGGCGTGATGGCGATCGTCAGCCATCCGCCGGTTGTCGGCGACCAGGCGCATATCGAGCTTTCGTCGCAGAAGATCCCGTCGACGGTGGTGTGGACCCGCGATGATCTGGTGGGCTTCAAGTTCGACCAGGATGTCGACCTCGGCGAGCTTCTTGCCGGGCGCAAGCCGCGGCTCGGCTTCCGCGCCCGCCCGCCGCGGCTCGAGATCGCGTGCAAGGCGTCGGTCAAGGTCGGCAAGGTCTATTATTCGGTCGACGTGCACGACGTGTCGCTCGGCGGAATGAAGGTCGAGCCGATCGAGGAATATTGCGTCGGCAAGAAGGTAATCGTGGTGATCGAGAGCCTCCGCCCGGTCAAAGGCGAGGTCCGCTGGTTCTCCGACCGCAAGGCCGGAATCGTGTTCGAAAAGCCACTCGATTTCGACGAGCTGGCAGAATGGGTCGGAAAACGCCTCGAGCTCGCAAGCCTCAAGGCGTCTTACCAAAAGAACTGACGCATCCTATCTCCGCACCTTCGGAAGGAGCGGATCGATGGCAGAGGAAATTGCGGTACTGGCAGGCGGCTGCTTCTGGTGCATCGAGCCTGTCTTTCGCGATCTCATCGGCGTCGAATCCGTCGAGAGCGGTTATACCGGCGGATCTGCCGCCAATCCCACCTACAAGCAGGTGTGCGGCGGCGACACCGGACACGCCGAAGCCCTCCGTGTCGCCTTCGATCCCGACCAGCTCAGCTACGACCAGCTGCTCGACATCTTCTTCGCCACCCATGACCCGACGCAGCTGAATCGCCAGGGCAATGACGTCGGCACCCAATATCGCTCTGCGATCTTTCCCCAGAACGAGGAGC
>DATCJM010000269.1:0-8242 GCA_036562805.1 Sphingomicrobium sp. | reverse complement strand
ATTGGGGGCGCGGCAGCAACAAGGCGAGCAGCTTCGCGCGGCATTCCCCGTCGATGATCCCGTCGATGAGGTCTGGCCGGAAGCGCCGCTGGAAAGCGATCACTGCTTTTTGCGGGTCGGTCACGTCATAGCCGAATCGTTCGAGTGCGAGCAGGAAGCCGGCGTCGGTCCAGTACGGATCGATCAGGTCCCGCGTCGGGCTCGGCAGCGCAAGGCGCCGCTTGGCCAGCGCGTGCCAGGGGAAGAGCTCGCCCGGATCTTCCTTGCGTGCGGGCGCGACATCGGAATGACCCACGACATTGCCGCGGCCGATCCCGTGCCTCTCCTTGATGTCCGCAACCAGCGGAATGACCGACGCCATCTGCTCGTCGGGGAACTCGCGATAGCCGAATTCGTGGCCGGGGTTGACGATCTCGATGCCGACGCTCGCCGAATTGACGTCCGCGACACCTCGCCAGCGCGACTTGCCGGCGTGCCAGGCACGCTTCGATTCATCGACCAGCCGATAGATCGTTCCGTCCTCGTCGACGAGATAATGCGACGAGACCCGCGCCTCGGGGGAAGTCAGGCGCCCGAGCGCTGATTCCATATCCGGCATGCCCGTGTAATGGAGGACAATCATCGACACCGGCAGCTGCCGTTCGTCGAAGTTGGGCGAAGGCCGCTCGATGAAGTCCACGTCCACGCCGGCAATGGCGCACAGCTAGTGCAGTCGGGTCAAGCCCCCGCCGATGATGCGCGGCGATCGCTCTGGCGCTTCTCGATCCTGCTTCCGTCACCCAAGAGCCGGTAAAGGCCACGCGCGTTGAGATCGGCGCCGAGCCTGGGAGTCTGGCCGATCACTGTTTCGCCGGCGCCAAGCATCAGCCATCCGTCTTCGGCCATGGCGCTTGCCAGCCGTTCGAAGCTCACCGCCTTCTTTTCCGGGCTGAGATAAAGAAGAACGTTGCGGCACAGCACGATGTCGAATCCGCCGGGATGCGGCGGCTGCTCGAGCAGATTGTGCACCTGGAACCGGATCGGGCGGCGCAGCTCCTCGACCGCGCGCCAACCGTCCGAGCATTCCTCGAACCACTTGATCGTCTGGTTGATGCCGAGGCCGCGCTGCACCTCGAACTGGCTGTAAATGCCTGCCCGTGCGCGATCGATGCACGCCATCGAGACATCGGTTCCCAGGATGTCGATCGTCCAGCCGTGCCACTTCTGCGGCTCTTCGGCGAAGAGCATCGCGAGAGAATAAGTTTCCTGGCCGGTCGAGCAGCCCGCCGACCAGATCCGCAGCCGCTTCGACTTCGCGCGGCGCTGGGCGAGCTCAGGCAGGGCAAAGCGCTGCAGAACATCGAACGGCGCGCGATCGCGGAAGAAGTATGTTTCGTTGTTGAGGAGAGCTTCGACGACCATCTGAGAAAGACTCGGCTCCTTTCCCATCACCAATATCGTGATCAACTCATCGAGCGTTGCGATCCCGCGCTCACGCAGCAGCGACGAAAGCGCGGTCTCGATCCGCCACCGACGACTCATTGTCAGTTGCTGACCGGTGCGCGCTTCGAGGAGACCTGCAAGGATACGCGTGGAACTATCGCTTATTTGCACTCGCGATGCTCCTCGGTACGGGCAGCGATCCGGCGCGCGATCTTCTCCGGTGACAGGACAGCGCTGACGAGGCCCGCCTCGAGCACGGCGCGCGGCATGCCCCAAACGGCGCAGCTCGCTTCGTCCTGCGCGATGATCGATCCGCCCGCGGCGACCAGGCGCGCAGCGCCTTCGACGCCGTCGCGGCCCATTCCCGTGAGGACGACGCCGAGGGCGCCCTCGCCATAGACCGCGCCAACAGAAGCCAGCATCGGGTCGACCGAGGGCATGCACCCGCTCGTGGAACGGCCGTAAGCCAGCCGCACGAGCGCCCGCTTCTTCGCGGGCTCGAGCGTCAGATGAGCATCGCCCGGGGCGAGATAGATATGATCGGGCTCGAGCAGCATGCCGTCTTCGACGACAACTGCGGTGCGGTGCGCGATCGCGCCGAGCTGTCGCGCGAACACCGGCATGAATGGAAGCGGCAGGTGCTGGGTGAGCACCACCGGGACGCCAATGCGTCGCGGCAGCGCGTGAAAGAGTGTACCGAGCGCGTGAATTCCGCCGGTCGAGGCGCCAATCGCCACGATCTCGATCGGGTCGCTCGGCATCGCGCGGAGCGCCGCCTGCGGCCCCTTGGCCTGCGATGCGTAAGTCGCGGTCGCGCCATCCGGCGCGGCATGACCGAGTGCCTTGATCTTGCTCAGCAGAATCTCGGAGAATTTTCCGTTGAAGCGTCCGGTGCCGGGCTTCGGCATGGTGTCGGCAGCACCAAGCGCAAGTGCGGCAACCGTATGTTCTGCGCCGTCTTCGGCAAGCGAGGAGACGACCAGCACCTTCGCGCCGCCGGCAGCGCCGATAATCCGCGGAATGGATTTGAGACCGCCCGCCCCAGGCATTTCGAGATCGAGAATGATGACGTCGACGCGGCATTCGCTGAGTGCGTCGATCGCGGCTTCCGCAGTGGCAGCGACCGCGGCGATCTCAAACGCCGGATCGGTTTCCACCATGCGGGAAAGGACGGCGCGTGCGATCGTCGAATCGTCGACGATCATCAGCCGGATGCGTCGGCGCGTCGATCCGGGACCCGGCTGGCGGTCCCGCGTTCTGGCGAGCGCCCGCTCCATCGGAGAGCCTTAGGCGACGCCGACGAGCTGGAGCTTGATGTGGAGCGTTTCGCGGTCGAACGGCTTCATCACATATTCGTCCGCGCCCGCTTCGAGCGCAGCGCGAATGTGGGCCATGTCGTTCTCGGTCGTGCAGAAGACGACCTTCGGCTGGTCACCGTGGCCGCGCTGCCGCAACAGACGCAGGAACTCCATCCCGCTCATGACCGGCATGTTCCAGTCGAGCAGGACGACATCAGGCATCTTCGTTTCGCAACGGGACAAGGCCTCCTGGCCGTCACCGGCCTCTTCGACCTCAAACTCGAGCGTTTCGAGGATGTGCCGGGCGACCTTGCGGATCACCTTGGAGTCATCGACGATCAAGCAGCTTTTCATCTTATCAGCTTCCCGCTTCCACTTCGGGTCCTACTAAACGTTAAGGGTAACGAAGACCTTAAGCCGCCTTCGCCTCGGCGACCCCGGCAATAAGCGCCGCAACGTCGACGAGCAGCAGCGGCCCCGTCTCCGTGTCCACCATGCCCTCGCACACACGTTCCCACCCTTCGCCCATCGCGGCTCGCATCGGAGCAGGCTCGGAAAGGGCTTCGACGACATCTTCGACGAGATCGACGATCAGCGCATAATGGTGACCGTCGAACTCGACGACGGCAGCCTCGCGGATTCCGGCAGAACAGTCGCTTTCGCCCAACTCGAGCGAGCGCTTGCAGTCGATGACCGTCAGGACCCGGCTGCGCAGCGCCGAAAGTCCGGCCACATGCGGTGCAGCCCGCGGGACGGGAATAAGCGTGTCGAGCTCGACGACGGACTCCACCGCCGCGGCGGGCAACGCCACGCGTTCCCCTGCGATCGTAACGACCAGCAAAAGCTCGTTCATTTGCTACCCCCCGAAGCGGTCTTGAGAGCCATCAGCAGGCCCGCCCTGTCATAACGGTAGATGCTGTCGTCCTTCTTGCTCGACGCATCGGGCTCCGCCCGCAGCCAGATCGTCTTCTTTGCGGCATCCCCAGCGACCTCGGCGCCTTGCGCGGCGATCACGAGATCGGCGTCGCCTTCGTGCTCGTCGCCGACGACGCGGTAACCCGCCGCTTCGACGATCGGGCGAAGCATGTTCTGCATCCACGGGTCTTCGCTCGGCAGACGGCAGACGAGCGCCTCGCTCGAGCGCGCGACCGGCCCGACATAATTGGCGAACAGCCAGTGCGCATCGACCAATTCGGCGGGCTCGCCGTTGATCAGCGAAACGCCGGTGATCTCGCCTGGCCGCTCGGCGTGGATGATTTCGTTGTCGATAACGGCGAAATCGATGACATCGGAGAAAGCGTAGCCGATCTCATGCTCGCCATCGTTGAGCCGGAACAGCCGGACCTTGTTGTCGCCCAGATCGGCGCCCGAAGCACCGGCGAGCGGAAGGATCACATCGCCAAGCTGGACTCGCAGCTGGCCGGCTGTGGTCTTGACGGCGCTCACGGGCACTTCCTCGATACGGTCCGCAACAGCAAGCCGCAGTGCGCGCCGGCTCCCATCGAGGGCGCGGAAAAGAAGGACCGATGTCGATTTCGACACGGTCGCAGCCGACGCATCGGCGATTCGCGCCGCTTTCTCCTGTGCCTCCAGCTTCACGCCGCCAACCTGGGCGAGACCGGCAGGATCGAACAGCAGAATCGGGCTGCCATCGTCGGCAAGCGTCGTTCCCGCATACAGACCCGTTGCCATCACGGCGGGCGCAGCCGGCTTCACCACAAGCTCTTCGTGGTCGTGGATGCGGTCGACGGACAATGCGTAAACGTCGCCGCCGGCAGGACGCAGGACGACAAGAGTTCGATCTCTCTGGTCAACCTGGCTTTCAAGGCCGAGGATTTTCGCGAGCGAGACTTCCGGCACGCGGCGGCCGCGGATCGTTGCGATTCCAGCACCGCCGAGATGTTCGAGCGTCACGCTCTCGCCATTGGCGCGCACGATCTCCTCGATCGCCGAACGGGGAATGGCGAAATGCTGGCCGGCGATCGACATGGTCAGCGCCGGGATGATCGTCAGCGTGAGGGGCACGCGAAGCGTCATGCGCGTGCCCTCGCCGAGCTTGCTGTCCACTTCGACGATGCCGCCGATGCGCTCGATATTGGAACGCACCACGTCCATCCCGACGCCGCGGCCGGAAATCGACGTGACTTCGCGCGCCGTCGACAGGCCCGCCTCGAAAATGAGCGCAAGCTGGTCGCGCGGGCTGAGCCGCGACGCATCGTCCTTTTCGAGGAAACCCGCGTCCAGGGCCTTGAGAACGAGCTTGTTGCCGTCGATCCCGCGACCGTCGTCGTGAATATCGATCAGGATCTGGTTGCCCGACTGGCGCGCGGATACCGACAGGATGCCGATTTCGCGCTTGCCGGCCTTCAGGCGATCCGCCGGCTTCTCGATGCCGTGATCGACCGCATTGCGAATGATGTGCGTCAGCGGGTCGCGGATCATCTCGATCATTTCACGATCGAGCTCGACGTCTCCGCCCTCGATGTCGACGAGCACCTGCTTGCCGAGCTCGGCCGAAAGGTCGCGAACCATCCGCGGGAGGCCCATGAACAGATTTTCGATCCGCTGCATCCGCGTCCGCGTGATCGCGTCGCGCATATCGGCGATGATCGCCGAGAGCCGCTCGAACGCCCCATCGACGGCAACGTCCGTCGGGCTCTCGCGAAGGCGACGCGCAAGTTCGTTGCGAGCCAGGACCATGTCCGAAACGGTGCTCATGACGCGGTCGAGCAGCTCGACCGAAAGGCGGATCGTGCGCGGGGCCGACGAACGTGTCTGCCCGTCGGCCACTGCTGTAGCCGCGGGCACGGCGACGATTTCGGCACCCGGTGCAAGCGCATCGATAAGCGCGCTGTCGTCGCCGGCCGGCATTTCTTCGCCTGCCTCGATCGCTCCGACCATCTCGCCGATGCGGTCGATGACGGCGAGCACGGCACTGACGAGCTGCGCATCCGGCTGCCGCCTTCCCGCCCGCACGTCGGCAAGCGCGTCTTCAGCGGCGTGGCTGAGCGCTTCGAGGCGTGGAAATTCGAAGAAGCCGCAATTGCCCTTCACGGTGTGGACAAAGCGGAAGATGCTGTCGAGCCGCGCGCGGTCGCCCGGTTCCGACTCCCATGCGACGATCTCGCCGCCGAGAGCTTCGAGCATTTCGCGGCATTCCGCTACGAAATCAGCAATCAGGTCATCCATGGGGCTTTTGCCGTCCGTCAACGCTGCGTTCGACGGCCTTATGCCCCGCAGGAGTTAACGCTGCGTTATCCCTGTCCTGAGCTCAACGAACCCTTGTTCGGTTTATCGCGAGGCCTGAAGCGGAAGCGTCGCGCCGATCATCAAGACGTCGCTCGAAGGGTCGGAAAGGCGGATGCTGCCGCCTCCCTCCGCTGCGAGGCTGTGGGCAAGCCACGCGCCGGCCGCGCGAGGCTCCAACGTCCTTCGCCCGCCAGTCGCAAGCGTTTCGCGAAGGCTAGGGTCGAGCAGGATCCGCGGCCCTTCCGCCCGCACGGCAAGCTCGATTTCCTCATCCCGCCGCTCTGCGCCGACATCCAGATGTCCCCCGCGCACGAGCGCGTCCCCGGCAAGCATCGCAAGGTTGAGCAACAGTCGGATGGCGCCCTTGGGCAGCTTTTCGTCCTCGACGACCCAGCCAAGATCGACCCTTCGCTCGCTGCCGAACAGTCCCTCAAGGGCCGCATGGGCTTCGCGCGTGTCGATTTCCTCGCCGAACCCGCCGCCCGAGCCGAATGCGAGGCGGAAGAACTTGAGCTTGTTCGCTGTCGCGCGAGCGCTGTCCTCGAGCAACTCGAGGCACTTCTCGCGCATGTCGGGATCGGTCTCGTCAGCGAGCAGCTCGATGCCATTGTTCAGCGCCCCGACGGGCGACATGAGATCGTGGCAGAGCCGCGAGCAAAGCAGACTGGCAAGGTCGAGCGCGTCCATGCGGAGCGCCAAATGCGGCAGAGTTTAATCTGGCGCAAGCTCGGACCATTGAACGGCCCCGTTACGAAACCCATATTTAATCATGAAGATGGGGGGAATTCAGACGATCGACGTGTGCCTTGAGCCTGCGCATGCCGGCTGGCGGCTCGACCGCGCCCTGGCCGCAGCCGTTCCGACGCTGTCGCGGGAGCGCCTGAAGACGCTCATCCGGACCGGCGCGGTGGAGTCGCGGGACGGCGCCGTTCGCGATCCTGCATTGAAAGTGAAAGGCGGCGAGGCGCTCAGCATAGCGGTGCCCGAGCCGGCCCCCGCGCATAATGAGCCGCAGGATATTCCGCTTGCGATCGTGTTCGAGGACGATCACCTGCTCGTCCTGGACAAGCCGGCCGGTCTCGTGGTCCATCCGGCGGCGGGTAATCTCGACAGGACGCTGGTGAACGCCCTGCTGCACCATTGCGCCGGCAAGCTGTCGGGGATCGGCGGAGTGGCGCGGCCGGGCATTGTCCACCGCATCGACAAGGATACTTCAGGCCTGCTCGTCGTCGCCAAGACCGATGTCGCGCACGAGGGATTGGCGAAGCAGTTCGCCGCCCATTCGATCGACCGGCGCTACCTGGCCATCGTCACCGGTGTGCCGAAGACCAGTGGCGGCATCGTCGACGCGCCGCTCGCGCGCTCGGTCACGAACCGGAAGAAGATTGCGATCGTCGAGGGAAATCGCGGCAAGCGAGCCGTGACGCATTGGAGACGCCTCGATGCGCTCAAGGACGCCGCGCTGGTCGAGTGCCGCCTGGAAACCGGCAGAACGCACCAAGTGCGCGTGCACATGGCGTCGATCGGTCATCCATTGCTCGGCGACCCGGTCTATGGACGATCGGGCAAGACACACGGCAAGGTCCTGAAGGAGCTCGGATTTCAGCGCCAGGCCCTGCATGCTGCCGGGCTTGGCTTTACGCACCCCGTAACGAAGCACAGGCTGTCGTTCTCAAGTCCCATGCCGCCGGACATGCAGGAACTGATGCAGCAACTTGGTGTATAAGTTTAGAACCGCTAGGGCACACTCAAGCGCCCTAAAAAGGGAGAAGACGAAGAATATGGCTCAAGCAAAAGGGATCGTCTCGCTCCCCGCGTCCGGCGGGGAGGCCGGACTCAACCGCTATCTCGCCGAGATCAAGAAATTCCCGATCCTCAGCCCTGAGGAAGAATATATGCTTGCGAAGCGCTGGCGCGAGCATGGCGACACCGAAGCGGCGGCGAAGCTCGTCAATTCGCACCTTCGGCTCGTGGCAAAGATCGCCATGGGCTACCGCGGCTACGGCCTGCCCGTCAGCGAGCTGATCTCCGAGGGCAACATCGGTCTGATGCAGGGCGTGAAGAAATTCGAGCCGGACCGCGGGTTCCGCCTCGCCACCTATGCCATGTGGTGGATCAGGGCCTCGATCCAGGAATTCATCCTGCGCAGCTGGAGCCTCGTCAAGATGGGCACCACCGCAGCGCAGAAGAAATTGTTCTTCAATCTCAGGCGGATGAAAAACCAGATCGACGCGTTCGAGGAGGGCGATCTCAAGCCCCAGGACGTCACCAAG
>DATCJM010000264.1:0-6263 GCA_036562805.1 Sphingomicrobium sp. | reverse complement strand
TCGCTGATCGGCTTCCCGATCGTCGACTTCGAAGTGCACCTGCTCGACGGCAAGTATCACGATGTCGACTCTTCCGCGCTGGCGTTCGAGATCACGGGCCGCGGCGCGATGCGCGAAGCGGCGCATAAGGCCGGCATCAAGATCCTCGAGCCGATGATGAAGGTCGAGGTGGTGACTCCGGAGGATTATCTCGGCGACGTAATCGGCGACATCAACAGCCGCCGCGGCCAGATCCAGGGCACCGACAGCCGCGGCAACGCGCAGGTGGTCGAGGCGATCGTGCCGCTGGCGAACATGTTCGGCTTCGTGAACCAGCTGCGCTCCTTCACCCAGGGACGCGCGCAGTACACGATGCAGTTCTCGCATTATGACGAAGTGCCGCAGAACGTCGCCGACGAAGTGAAGGCGAAGCTAGCGTAAGCGGAAAATTGCAGTTATGGGCGCGTCCGCGATGAGGGCGGGCCGCCCGAATTCCTTTCAATAGAAGAGGCGTACAATGGCTAAGGCTAAATTCGAGCGGAATAAGCCGCACGTGAACATCGGCACCATCGGTCACGTCGACCATGGCAAGACGTCGCTGACCGCGGCGATCACGAAGGTTCTTGCCGAGAGCGGCAAGGCCGAGTTCACCGATTATGCGAACATCGACAAGGCGCCGGAAGAGCGCGAGCGCGGGATCACCATCTCGACCGCTCACGTCGAGTATGAGACGGACAAGCGCCACTACGCGCACGTCGATTGCCCGGGCCACGCCGACTATGTGAAGAACATGATCACCGGCGCCGCGCAGATGGACGGCGCGATCCTGGTCGTGTCGGCCGCCGACGGCCCGATGCCGCAGACCAAGGAGCACATCCTGCTCGCCAAGCAGGTCGGCGTTCCGACCATGGTCGTGTTCCTCAACAAGGTCGACCAGGTCGACGATCCCGAGCTTCTCGAGCTCGTCGAGCTCGAGATCCGCGAGGAGCTTTCGAAGCGCGACTTCGACGGCGACAATATTCCGATCGTCGCTGGCTCGGCGCTCGCCGCGCTCGAGGACAGCAACAAGGAGCAGGGCCACGACGCGATCCTCAAGCTGATGGACGCCGTCGATGACTGGATCCCGACCCCCGAGCGTCCGCTCGACAAGCCGTTCCTGATGCCGATCGAAGACGTGTTCTCGATCTCCGGCCGCGGCACGGTCGTCACCGGCCGCGTCGAGCAGGGCATCGTCAAGGTCGGCGAGGAAGTCGAGATCGTCGGTATCCGCGACACCCAGAAGACGGTCGTCACGGGCGTCGAGATGTTCCGCAAGCTGCTCGACCAGGGCCAGGCGGGCGACAACATCGGTGCGCTGCTTCGCGGCGTCGGCCGTGAGGACGTCGAGCGCGGCCAGGTGCTTTGCAAGCCGGGCTCGATCAAGCCGCACACCGACTTCTCGGCGGAAGTCTACGTCCTGTCGAAGGACGAGGGCGGCCGTCACACGCCGTTCTTCGCCAACTATCGTCCGCAGTTCTATTTCCGGACGACGGACGTCACCGGCGAGGTTCAGCTGCCCGAGGGCACCGAAATGGTGATGCCGGGCGACAACGTGAACCTCGGCGTCAAGCTGATCGCCCCGATCGCCATGGACCAGGGCCTGCGCTTCGCAATTCGCGAGGGCGGCCGTACGGTCGGCGCAGGGGTTGTCGCGAACATCACGAAGTAATATAGGGCGCCAACCGCGCGATTCTGGCTCTCAGGTCGCGCGGTTCGCTTTTGAGTTTGATTAGGTTTGCGGGCGCCGGCTTGAGGCTGGGGCTCGCCGGCTCTTTCGCATCGGTAGGGACATGGAAACGCAGAATATCCGGATTCGCCTGAAGGCGTTCGATCATCGAGTGCTCGACCAGGCGACTGGCGACATCGCCGATACGGCACGCCGCACGGGTGCTCTCATTCGCGGTCCCATTCCCCTTCCGACGCGCATCGAGAAGTTCACCGTCAACCGCTCGCCGCACGTCGACAAGAAGTCGCGCGAGCAGTTCGAGGTGAGGACCTACAAGAGGCTGCTCGACATCGTGCAGCCGACGCCGCAAACGGTCGACGCGCTGATGAAGCTCGATCTCGCCGCCGGCGTCGACGTGGAGATCAAGCTGGCCTAACGCCGGCGCGATACTGGGTGATACCGCCGGAGGTTAGCTCCGGGCTGCGTCCCCGCCGCTCCTTTCAAGGAGCACTAGCCCAGGCGGGGCACGCAAATATTTGGATGGGCTGCACGCACGCGGGATTTCCCCACGTGCCTCTGTGGAGGAGTTTGATCATGCGCACCGGCGTGATCGCGAAGAAGGTCGGAATGACGCGCCTGTTCCAGGCGGACGGTCGGCACGTGCCGGTCACCGTCCTGCAGCTGGAAGACCTGCAGGTCATCGGCCGTCGTGAAATGGATCGTGACGGCTACACCGCCGTCCAGCTCGGCGCGGGCAAGGCGAAGGCGAAGAACGTCGCCAAGCCGCAGCGCAGTGCATTCGGCAAGGCCGAGGTCGAGCCCAAGGCGAAGGTCGTCGAGTTCCGCGTCGATGAAGACGCGCTGCTCGACGTCGGCGCCCGCATTAGCGCGGAGCATTTCGTCGCCGGGCAGCTGGTGGACGTCGCCGGCGTGACGCAGGGCAAGGGCTTTGCCGGCGCCATGAAGCGCTGGAACTTCGGCGGTCTTCGCGCGACGCACGGCGTTTCGGTCTCGCACCGCTCCCACGGTTCGACCGGCAACCGCCAGGACCCGGGCCGCGTCTTCAAGAACAAGAAGATGGCCGGGCACATGGGCGCGCGCAACCGCACCCAGCAGAACCTCGAGATCGTCCGCACGGACCCGATCCGCGGGCTTCTTTTCGTCAAAGGATCGGTCCCGGGACACAAGGGCGCCTGGCTGACGGTCAGCGACGCGATCAAGCTTCCGCGCCACGACAGCGCGCCTTATCCGGCGGCGCTGATCGAGAAGGCGAAGCCGGTCGAAGAGCAAGAGCATGCGCCGGCGGGCCTCGTCGATGAGGGCGCTGTGCACGAAATCCCGGCGCTCCCGAGCGACGAAGAAGTCGCGGCGATCGCTGCCGAGCAGGAAGCCGGCGCGGCTGCCGACACCAACGAGACCACGGACGCTCCGGCGGGCGAGGCTGCGCCTGAGGGCGAAGGCTCCGATGAGAGCAAGGAAGGCTAGGATGAAGGTCAAGGTACAAAGCCTCGACGCCAAGCAGGGCGGGGACATCGAGCTCAACGACGAGATTTTCGCCGTCGAGCCGCGCGCCGACATCCTGCACCGCGTCGTCACCTGGCAGCTCATCAACCGCCGCGCACCCGCGCGTGCGGCGCGCGAGCGCAGTGACGTTGCCCGCACCGGCAAGAAGTTCGGTCGGCAGAAGGGCGGCGGCACCGCTCGTCACGGCGACCGCAGGGCCCCGATCTTCATCGGCGGCGGCAAGGCGCACGGGCCGCGCGCCCGCGTGTTCACGTCGAGCCTCAACAAGAAGGTTCGCCAGCTCGGCCTGAAGATGGCGCTGTCGTCGAAGGCGCGTGACGGACAGCTGATCGTCATCGACAATCTCGATGTTTCGGAAGCGAAGACGAAGCAGCTGAAGCAGCAGCTGCAGAACCTCGGCTTCGGCAAGACCGCGCTCGTCATCGACGGTGACGCGATCAACGTCGGCTTCGCGCGGGCTTCGTCGAACCTCGACAGCGTCAATTTGCTGCTGGCGGTCGGCGCCAATGTTTACGACATCATGCGGCATGAAACGCTGGTCCTGACCCGCGCGGCCGTCGAGAAGCTGGAGGGCCGCTTCAATGGCTAAGAAGCCGCAGGCCGCGGTCGACGCGCGCCATTACGACATCGTGCTTGCGCCGCACATCACCGAAAAGTCGACGATGCTGTCGGAGACGAACGCGGTCGTCTTCCGGGTCGCGCCAAAGGCGACCAAGCCGGAGATCAAGGCTGCGATCGAGGCTCTGTTCGATGTGAAAGTCACGAACGTGAACACCATCGTGACCAAGGGAAAGACGAAGCGCTGGAAGGGCAAGCCCTATCAGCGCTCGGACATGAAGAAAGCGATCGTGACGCTGGCCGCAGGTCAGTCGATCGACGTCACGAGCGGGATCTAAGCGATGGCTCTGAAGCAATATAATCCGACGTCAGCGGCTCGCCGCGGCCTCATCCTCGTCGACAAGTCGGCGCTGTGGAAGGGCAAGCCGGTCAAGGCGCTTACCGAAGGCAAGCGCAAGACGGGCGGCCGCAACAACAAGGGCCATGTGACCAGCCGCGGAATCGCCGGCGGTCACAAGCAGAAGTACCGCACGATCGACTTCAAGCGCCGGACCTGGGACGTCGCAGCGACCGTCGAGCGCCTCGAATATGACCCGAACCGCTCGGCCTTCATCGCGCTCATCACCTATGAGGGCGGCGAGCAGGCCTACATCATCGCGCCGCAGCGCCTGGCGCCCGGCGACAAGGTCATCGCCGGCAAGAAGGTCGACGTGAAGCCCGGCAATGCGATGGAGATCGGCCAGATGCCGGTCGGCACCATCGTCCACAATGTCGAGATGAAGCCCGGCAAGGGGGGCCAGATCGCGCGTGCGGCGGGGACCTATGTTCAGGTCGTCGGCCGCGACCGGGGGATGGTCATCGTCAGGCTGAATTCAGGCGAACAGCGCTACATCCGCTCCGACTGCATGGCGACGGTCGGTGCAGTGTCGAACCCCGACAATGCGAACACCAATCTTGCCAAGGCGGGCCGCAACCGCTGGCTCGGCAAGCGTCCGCTGACGCGCGGCGTCGCCAAGAACCCGGTCGATCACCCGCACGGCGGCGGTGAAGGCCGGACCTCGGGCGGCCGCCATCCGGTTACCCCCTGGGGCAAGCCGACCAAGGGTGCTCGCACCCGTCACAACAAGGCGACCGACAAGTTCATCATTCGGTCCCGTCACGCGAAGAAGAAGGGTTAATCCATGGCCCGTTCCGTCTGGAAAGGTCCGTTCGTCGAGCTTTCGCTTTTGAAGAAAGCGGAAAGCGCACAGGACAAGGGTGGCCGCGCGCCGATCAAGACCTGGTCGCGCCGTTCGACGATCCTGCCGCAGTTCGTCGGCCTCACCTTCAATGTCTACAACGGCCGCAAGTTCGTGCCGGTGTCGGTCAATGAGGAAATGGTCGGAATGAAGCTCGGCGAGTTCGCGCCGACGCGCACGTTCCATGGCCACGCCTCCGACAAGAAGGGCAAGCGCTAATGGGCAAGGCAGCTGCACCCCGCAAGGTGGGCGACAAGGAAGCGCTCGCCGTCGGCAACACCATCCGTGGCTCGGCGCGCAAGCTCAATCTCGTCGCGCAGATGATCCGCGGCAAGAAGGTCGAGCAGGCGCTCAACATCCTCAAGTTCAGCCCCAAGGGCATGAGCGAGGATGTCTACAAGGTGCTCGCTTCGGCGGTCGCCAATGCCGAGAACAATCACAATCTCGACGTCGACGCGCTCGTCGTTGCCGAGGCGAGCGTCGGCAAGTCGATCTCGATGAAGCGCTTCGCAACCCGGGCGCGCGGCCGTTCGAGCCGCATCGTCAAGCCGTTCAGCCAAATCCGCGTCGTCGTTCGCGAGCAGGAAGAAGCTTAATATGGGTCAGAAATCCTCTCCTGTCGGGCTTCGCCTGCAGATCAACCGGACCTGGGACAGCCGCTGGTTCGCGGAAGGCCAGGATTACGGCCGTCTGCTGCTCGAGGACCTCAAGATCCGCCGCTACATTCTCGAGAAGCTGCCGCAGGCGGCGATCTCGAAGGTGGTGATCGAGCGTCCGGCGAAGATCTGCCGCATCTCGATCTATGCGGCGCGTCCCGGCGTGATCATCGGCAAGAAGGGCGCGGACATCGAGAAGCTCAAGAAAGAGCTGTCGAAGATGACCGGCTCCGACGTCAGCCTCAACATCGTCGAGATCCGCAAGCCGGAGATCGACGCGAAGCTCGTCGCGCAGGGCGTCGCCGACCAGCTCGAGCGCCGCATCGCGTTCCGCCGTGCAATGAAGCGCGCGGTCCAGTCGGCGCTTCGTCTCGGAGCGGAAGGCATTCGTATCACCTGCGCCGGCCGTCTCGGCGGCGCCGAGATCGCGCGCACCGAATGGTACCGCGAGGGCCGCGTTCCGCTGCACACGCTGCGCGGCAACGTCGATTATGCCGAGGCCGAAGCGCACACCGCTTATGGCGTCTGCGGCGTCAAGGTGTGGGTCTTCAAGGGTGAGATCCTCGGCCACGACCCGCTCGCCCAGGACCGGCTGATGATGGA
>DATCJM010000243.1:0-3865 GCA_036562805.1 Sphingomicrobium sp. | reverse complement strand
TTCGACGGCGAACGTTATGATTGCGGAAGCGCGGCCGGGTTCGTGATCGCCAATCTCGCCGTCGCGCTCCAGCGCGACGATGTCGGAAACGCGGTCCGCAGCTTCCTGAACCGACCCTAAGGCTCCAGCTCAACGTCCCAGTAGAGATAGTCGCGCCAGCTATCGTGGAGATAGTTGGGCGGGAAGGCTCGTCCGTGCTCCTGCAGCTGCCAGGTCGTCGGGCGGATCGGCTCGCGGTGCGGGTGCATGTGCGCTTCGGCCGGCGTTCTCCCGCCCTTGCGCAGATTGCACGGCGCGCAGGCGGTTGCGACATTCTCCCATGTCGTGCGCCCGCCGTGGGCGCGCGGCACCACATGGTCGAACGTCAGCTCGCGGCCGGTGCCGCAATAAACGCAGCGGAATTTGTCACGCAGGAACAGGTTGAACCGAGTGAACGCCGGATATTCGTTCGGTCGGACATAATCCCGAAGCGCGATCACGCTCGGAAGCTTCAGCGCCATGCTGGGTGAGTGCACCTCGCGGTCGTAATGGGCGACGACGTCGACGCGCTCGAGGAACATCGCCTTCACCGCCGTCTGCCAGGGCCACAGCGACAGCGGGTAATAAGACAGCGGCGTATAATCGGCGTTGAGCACCAGCGCCGGGCAGCTTTCGGGATGTCTGATCAACTCGGGGTGATACATGCGAGCGCTATCAGCCTTTCGTCCGGTCGGTCCGAACTCCAGCTCCCCGGCCTCGTCGCACTCAAGGAGGAGAGGGCGCACGGCCCGCTTCCCTTGTTGCCCGCCGGATGCCAACCCGGCCTGACATGCCTATGACAGCATTTTCAATGAGTCCGGGTCAAGAGCCCTTTCGGTCATCGCGCAAATGATTGTCACACGTTTCGCACCGTCGCCGACCGGACGGCTCCATCTCGGCCACGCATATAGCGCGATCGTCGGGCACGCGCGGGCATGCGCGAGCGAGGGCAAGTTCCTGCTTCGCATCGAGGATCTCGATCAGAGCCGGAGCCGACCGGAATATGTCGACGGGATCGTCGAAGACCTGTGCTGGCTCGGTCTCGAATGGGCCGAGCCAGTGCTTGTGCAATCTGAGAGAGCCGACGCGTACGAGCGCGCCTTGCAGCAGTTGCGCGAACAGGGTCTTATTTATCCCTGTTTCTGCACCCGTGCCGACATTGCAGCGGCGCTTGAGGCTCCGCATGGCGAAGCCGCTCATTATTCCGGCACCTGCCGCGACCTGCCCGACGACCCCGAGCGGCGCGCATCGACCCCGCACAGCTGGCGCCTCGACGTCGAAAAGGCGCTGGGGATGGCGAGCATGCCGAGCTGGGTCGAGGACGGGCGCAAATTCGCTTCCGAACGCGGCGATTTCGACGATGTCATCCTCGCCCGAAAGGATGCGCCGGCCGCCTACCATCTCGCCTGCGTGGTCGACGATGCCGCGAGCAGCGTAACGCTCGTCGCACGCGCCGCGGACCTGCGGCCGTCGACTCCCATCCAGCGGCTGCTGCAAATCCTGCTCGGCCTGCCCGAGCCCGCCTATCTGCATCACCCGCTGGTCGCCCATGCCGGCGGGCGGCGGCTCGCGAAGCGCGACTTCGCGCCGACGCTTGCCGCGATGCGCGAGAGCGGCGTGGATGGCCCTGGCCTCGCGGCGGACCTGCTTGGAGGCAAGCTGCCCCTTGGTTTCGCCTTCGTCGACGCCTAAGGCGCGGGCATGCAAATCCTGTTGCTCGTCCTTCTCCTGCTCGCGATGGCGGCGGTCGCCTATGTGCTCGTTCGCGGTGTGATCAACATGGCCTCGGGCAACGACCTGACCGGCGAGAAGTCGCAGATGTGGATGCGCCGCCGGGTGCTCTTCCAGGCGGTCGCGATCGTCATCGTCATCCTGATCATCGCGGTCGCCGGCGCTTCGTCGAACCATTAGGGCGCGGGCGCTTGGTCAAGCTAAACAATATCTACACGCGCACCGGCGACGGCGGGAGGGCCGGGCTCGTCGACGGCAGCCGGGTCAGCAAATCGAGCCTGCGCATGACGGCGATCGGGGAAGTCGACGAAGCGAACGCAGCCATCGGGGTTGCTATCGCGGCGATCGGCCAGGGCGATGTGTCGAAGCGGCTGCTGACCATCCAGAACGACCTGTTCGACCTCGGCGCCGACGTCGCGACGCCCGGCGAGGTCGATGGTGCGCTGCGGATCGTCGCCAGCCAGGTCGAGCGCCTCGAGCAGGAGATCGACGCGATGAACGGCTCGCTCGAGCCACTGACGAGCTTCATCCTGCCGAGCGGCTCCGCCGGAGTCTCGGCGCTTCATCTCGCCCGTGCGGTCGTGCGCCGTGCGGAGCGCGCTGCGGTGGCGCTCAACGAGGCGGAACCGCTCAATCCGCAGCTGCTCGCCTACCTCAATCGCCTGTCGGACCACCTGTTCGTCGCGGCGCGCTTCGTCGCGGGCCAGGACGGCGGCGACGTGCTGTGGCAGCCGGGCGCGAGCCGCACCTGAATCAAGGCCCTGCGGCCGTTCGCGGCACAAAGGCAGGCAATGGCCGTTCTCCGGTCTTCCAGCGAGGGAATGGAAAAAAGCCATGGCGCTCAGCGCAATCGCGATCAACTGCACCCTGAAGCGCAGCGGCGGCGAGCCGTCCTCGACCGACAAGATGATCGGGATCATTGCCGGCGAGCTTGCCAAACATGACGTGACGCTCTCCGAAACCATTCGGATTGCCGATCACGACATCAAGCCGGGCGTCACCTCCGACGAGGGACCGGGCGATGCGTGGCCGGATATCCGCAAGCGCATTCTTGCCTCCGACATCCTTATTTTCGGCACGCCCATCTGGCTTGGCCAGCCGTCGAGTCTCGCCAAGCGCGTGCTCGAGCGGATGGATGCGTTCTTCAGCGAGACGGACGAACAGGGACGGATGCCGAGCTTCGGCAAGGTCGTGGTCGCCGGCATCGTCGGAAATGAAGATGGCGCGCACCACGTCACCGCCGAGCTGCTGCAGGCGCTCAATGACACAGGCTGGACGGCAGCGTCGCAGGCGGCCTGCTATTGGGTCGGCGAGGCGATGCACAAGACGGACTTCGAAGATCTGCCGCAGGTCCCCGAGAATGTGCAGGGGCTCGCGGGCATCCTCGCGGCCAATGCCGCTCACCTCGCAAATCTGCTACAGGCGCATCCCTATCCGGGAGTGCCCCAGTCCAAGTGACGGCCTTGCTAAATCGAACCAGCTCGGTTTCGGGCGCCGACCTCGGGGAGAGGCTGTTCACAACGCGAAAGCTGACGCTCGCCCTCGCCGCGCCGCTCTCGGACGCCGACGCGACGATCCAGCCGTTTCCGGACGCGTCGCCCGCCAAATGGCACCTCGCGCATACGAGTTGGTTCTTCGAGACCTTCGTGCTTCGCGATCACGCGCCCGGATACCAGCCCTTCGACGAGCGCTTCGCCTTCCTCTTCAACAGCTATTACGAGGCCGAGGGGCCGCGCCACGCGCGTCCACGCCGTGGCATGCTGAGCCGTCCGTCGCTCGACGAGGTCCGCGCCTATCGCGCTCACGTCGACGAGGCGCTCGAGCGTGCATTGGCCAACCTGCCTCAAGCCGCGCTCGATCTCGTCGAGCTTGGCATCAACCATGAACAGCAGCACCAGGAACTGTTCCTCACCGACATTCTCGCGACCCTTGCCGAGAATCCGATGGAACCCGCCTATGGCGAGCTTCCACCGCCGGGCTGCTTCGCGGTCGAGCGGCTGTCGTGGCATCGCGGCCGCGAGGGGATCGTCGAGATCGGCGCGCCGGGCGAGGGCTTCGCCTTCGATTCCGAACGGCCGCGTCACCGCGTCTTCCTCAGCGGCCACGAGCTCGCGAA
>DATCJM010000214.1:0-2038 GCA_036562805.1 Sphingomicrobium sp. | reverse complement strand
AAGACGGTCGCCGTCGCCGGCACGCACGGCAAGACGACGACCACGTCGATGGTCGCCGCGCTTCTCGACGGGGGCGGGCTCGACCCGACGGTGATCAACGGCGGCATCATCAACCGCTATGGCTCGAACGCACGGCTCGGCAAAAGCGAATGGTGGGTGATCGAGGCCGACGAGAGCGACGGGAGCTTCCTGCGCCTCGACGGCACCATCGCCGTCGTGACTAATATCGATCCCGAGCATCTCGAGCATTACGGCAGCTTCGATGCGGTAAAGGACGCGTTCGTCGAGTTCGTCGAGAACGTGCCCTTCTACGGCCTTGCGGTGCTGTGCATCGATCACCCCGAAGTGCAGAGCATCGTCGGCCGGATCCGTGACCGGCGGATCGTGACCTACGGCTTCTCCGCGCTCGCGGACGTGCGCGCCGACAACATCACCGCGATCCCCGGTGGAAGCCGCTTCGACGCGCTGATCCTCAGCCGCGACGGCGACCGGCGGGCAATCGAACGCGTGCAAATACCGATCCCCGGTCGCCACAATATCCAGAACGCGCTTGCTGCGATCGCGGTAGCGATCGAGCTCGGCATTTCGGACGAACAGATCGTCAGCGGATTCGAACGCTTCGAAGGCGTGAAGCGCCGCTTCACCCATGTCGGCGAGGTCGACGGCGCCGTGATCATCGATGATTACGCCCATCATCCGACCGAGATTCGCGCGGTGCTCGCTGCGGCGCGGGAAGGCGCGCAGGGCCGCGTGATCGCGGTCGTCCAGCCACATCGATACACGCGACTCCGCGACCTGATGGACGACTTTCAGAGCGCCTTCAACGACGCCGACGTGGTGTTCGTCGCGCCGGTCTATCCCGCTGGCGAGGAGCCGATCGAAGGCGTCGATTCCAATGCTCTGGCGGAGGGTCTCCGCGCCCACGGCCACCGCATGGTCAGGGCCGTCGACAGCGTCGACGACCTCTGCAGCTCCCTGCGCGACCTGGCGGCGGAAGGAGACATGGTCATCTGCATGGGCGCCGGCGACATCACCAAATGGGCAGGCTCGCTCGCGAACGGCATTTGCGACGCGAGGGCGAAGAAATGAGTGCGGTCGCGGCCATGCCCGCCATGCGCGGCAAGCTCACGCCGAATGCGCCCCTCGCGCCGCTCGTCTGGTTCAAGAGCGGCGGCAATGCCGAATGGCTGTTCGAGCCCGCGGACGAGGACGACCTCGTTTCTTTCCTTCGCGAGCTTGATCCCGAGGTCCCGGTCATGGCTCTCGGCCTCGGCTCGAACCTGATCGTTCGCGACGGCGGAGTTCGAGGCGTCGTAATCCGGCTGGGCAAGCCGTTCGCGAGGATCGACCGGGTCGATGAGACGGCGCTTCGCTGCGGCGGCGGCGCGAGCGGAATCCTGGTCAGCTCAACGGCCCGCGACGCCGGAATTGCGGGGTTGGAATTCCTTCGCGGAATTCCCGGCACCGTCGGCGGCTTCGTTCGCATGAACGGCGGCGCTTACGGCCGCGAAGTGAAGGACATTCTGGACTCCGCGCGCCTGGTCCTCCGTTCGGGCGAGGTGGTCGAATGGCCGCTGGACAAGCTCGGCTATACGTACAGGCACAGCGTCGTGCCAGCCGGCGCGGTCGTGGCCGAAGCGGTCTTCCGCGGAGTCCCGGGCGACCCGCAAGCGATCGGCGCGGAAATGGACGCCATCGCCCGAGCCCGCGAAGAATCGCAGCCCTTGAGGAGCCGCACCGGCGGTTCGACCTTCAAGAATCCTCCCGGTCACAAGGCGTGGGCATTGATTGACGCGGCGGGGTGCCGGGGTCTGACGATCGGTGACGCCCAAGTCTCGGAAAAACATTGCAATTTCCTGCTCAACCTCGGTAGCGCGTCAAGCGCCGAGATCGAGGGGCTGGGCGAGGAAGTCCGCCGCCGGGTCGAGGAGAAAACGCACATCCAGCTCGAGTGGGAAATCCAGCGCGTGGGGACCGAGGCTTGAACAAGGATCTCCACGTCGTCGTCCTGATGGGCGGCTGGTCCAAGGAGCGGAAC
>DATCJM010000207.1:0-2338 GCA_036562805.1 Sphingomicrobium sp. | reverse complement strand
CTCGCGATAGGCGTCCTCGAGGTTGCCGATCAGCTCCTTCATCTGAGCCTCGGACGTGGCCGGGAAGTGCGACTTCACGTAGATTTCGCCGACGCCCTCGCCGAGCGCGCCGTTGACCGCCGCAACGCCGCGCTTCCAGCGTTCACGCTGCTGCTGAACGCCGTTCAGCTCCTTCGAGTAGAAAGCGAAGCGTGCATCGTCGATCGCCTTCGGCAGATAGCTTGCGTGATCGGAGACGAAGCGGAACGCGAGCCATTCCTTCCACGTCGACAACGGCGTGGAGGCGAGGATCTTGCCCGCGCCCGCGACCGCCGACGGCTCCGTCACGATGACGGTCTTGGCGGTCCCGAGGCCGGACTTGGCAAGCGTCGACGTCCAGTCGAACTGCGGCGCGAGCTTTTGCAGCTGCGCGAGGTTCATCGGGTTGTAGATCTTGTCGATGTCGCGGCGGTCGGCTGCGGGCCACTGGACCTGTGACAGCGCAGTTTCCAGCGCGATGATCCGGTCAGCCGCCGCTTCGCCGCCCGGAAGGCCGGCGAGCTTCTCGATCGTGACGATATAGTCGCGATAGGCGGCGCGGTGCGCCTTCATCTTGGCATTGTCTTCGAGATAATATTCGCGGCTCGGGAGGCCGAGCGTCGCCTGGCCCGCGAACACCGCATAAGCGTCGGGGTTCTTGAAGTTCGGGCCGGGGCCGATGTCGATGGGACTTGCGAAGCCCGGCTTGATGAACAGCGAAATCAGCTGCGACCGGCTCTTCGCCGCGTTGATTTCGGAGAGATAGGGCTTCAGCGGCGTCGTTCCGGCCGCTTCGATCGCCGCCGTGTCCATGAAGCTCGAATAATAATCGCCGACCTGCTGGCCGAGATGATCGCGGTTCGGATCATTGGCGAGCTGCTCGACGATCGAGTGGACATCCTTCTCGGCCTGGTCCGACAGCGTCACGAACGGACCCGCCGACGCGCGGTCGGCTGCGATCTGGGTGTTCTTGTCCCAGTCGCCGTTCACATAGGCCCAGAAATCGTCGCCGGGCTTCACCGACTTGTCCATCGCCGCGGCGTCGTAGCCCCAGTCGCCGTAAACCGGCTTCGACGGCTGCGCAGCGGCTGGAACAGCAACTGCCACGAGGCTCGCCGTCGCGAGCGCCAACATTTTGAATTTCATGGATTATCACCCCTCCGGAGAATCGCTGAGGAATGCCGCAACGAACGATTATTTGGCAAGGCTTTTCGACGAATGGCAGAGTGGGTTCGAAGAGCGGCTAGGCTGCGGGAACCTTGAGCCTCGCAAGCAGTCCGCCGAGGTCCGCACTTTCCTCGAGCGAAATGCTGCCGCCGTAGATTTCCGCGACATCGCGGACGATGGCGAGCCCGAGGCCCGTGCCCGGCTTTCCGGTCGTGTCGAGCCGCGCGCCGCGGGTGAACAACTCGCCGCGCCGCTCCTCGGGAATGCCCGGCCCGTCGTCCTCGACCTCAATATCCACCATGTCACCCTTGGGCTCGACGGTGACGAAAACTCGGCCTCCGCCATATTTGGCCGCGTTCTCGACGAGGTTGCCGAGCATTTCATCGAGGTCCTGGCGTTCCACGCGCGCTTCGGCCTGCCGCGAGCCGGCGATGTCGATCGTCACATTCTCGTAGAGCCGGTCAACCGCGCGCTGCACCGCCTCGAGGCTGTCCCACACACGAGTACGCGAATGACCGGCCGCGCGCCGCCCGATGGCTCGGGCGCGGGCGAGGTGATGGTCGACCTGCCGACGCATGACGAGCGCTTCGCGGCACACGGTGTCGGCGAGATCGGGCGAATGAGCGGTCGCGGCGTTCGTGATCACCGTCAGTGGGGTCTTGAGCGCATGGGCGAGATTTCCGGCATGTCGCCGCGCCTCTTCCGCCTGCTCCTCGCTATGCGCCAGGAGCTGGTTGATCTCCTCGGTCAGCGGACGGATTTCGGCCGGGAAGTCGCGGCCGATGCGCGTCTTCTCGCCCGACCGGATCGCCGATACCTCGCGCCGTACACGCCGCAGCGGCCACAGGCCGTAGAAGGTCTGCAGCGCGGCAAGGATGAGCAGCCCGACACCAAGTGCGCTGAAGCTCCAGATTAGGATCGAGCGTGCCTGGTGGATCTGCTTGTCGGCGCTGTCGCGCGCTTCCGCGACCTGGAAGTGCCATCGGATGTTCGATCCCGGAAGGATGACGTCGCGTTCAGCGATGCGCAGGGTTTCCTTGCGGATCGGGTCCCAGAATTCGTTGCTGTCGTAGAGGTGCGGCTTGATGTCGACGTGATTGCTGCGGACGTGGAGCCTGCGGTCCCAAAGTGAGCGCGACGGATAGCAAAGCGC
>DATCJM010000189.1:0-5810 GCA_036562805.1 Sphingomicrobium sp. | reverse complement strand
ATAGGAATTCGTGCAGCTGATTGCCACCAGTCGGCACGCTTCACAATTGCGCTAAGCTGCGGCGCGGGGGCGATTTATGGCCACGTCCGTTGCCAATGCGGAACTCTAGTCGAGATCGTTCGAGCTCGCGTTCGGGATGTCGGGCTCGGTCGAGACCTGATTATCCTCGATGTCGTTGAGCTCGGTCGAGCTTGACGGCGAATTGTGCGCGGCGCTGACCTCGGCGTGAGCCGGCTTTGGCGCTGCGGCATTCGCCGACGCGTTGGAGGCATGGTTCGCCTGAACGTCGGAGGTGGAACTGCTCTCGCTGGCGTTGGCGGAGGCGAGATTGGCGTCGACCGACGCGTTGGCATCCATCATCGCCGCATTCTCGTCGAGGTTCATGCCGGTGAGCGCGTCAGGGTTCTTCGAGCTGCAGCCTGCGACGGCCAGCAGGGCCAATGAGACGATCGTGTGTGCGCGGCGGAACGATTGGAACTCGGCCATGGGGAAGAACGCCTCCTGGTGGTACGCCCGTCGGCTCAACCGCCGCGCGCGCCGCGCGTTCCGTTCTCGACGGGGGTTAGATCATCAAGCAGAAGGCCGGCGGATTTTTGTCCGAGCAGACATCTGGCTTGGTGTGCGTCGTCTTCCAGTATCGCATCAGTCCCAGGCGCTGGGCGACCCGCGGGAAGCCGGGTTCGTTTAGCACAGCGCGCATGCTCGGATACCAGAGCAGGGAGGCCCAATCGTATCGCGAGCCCATCCCATTCGCGAATGTCCCGAGCGCATCCTGGCTGGCGCCGAGCAGCGCCAGAAGCTTCGCCGCAATGAAATTCTGCTGCTCCCGGGGAAGCGCCGTAATCGCACGGACCGCCCGCGCCTTTTCATTGGCATCGTGTGACGCGACCGCCTGGAATGCCGTCAGGAAGGCGGCGCGCTGGGCATCTGACAGCTGCAGCTTCGGGTTATGAAGCGCCCTGATCGCGTCGGCATTGTCGCCGGTTTCGGGCGCTTCGGTCAGTGCAACCGTGTCCGCGAAGCTGGGATCGTCGGAGAGATCGATCGCGGCATCAATATGCGGCTTCGCCTGGTCGCGGCTGCCACTGGCGATCAGCGCGTCAGCCAGGTTGAACTGCGAGTTTGCGTCGAGCGCCAGCATCTCGGTCGCCCGACGGTACTGACCCGCCGAATCCCTGAAGCGGCCGACGTCCTGAAGCATTGCGCCATAAGCCGCATGCTCGCAGCCGCAGGCAAGCGGCTTCGCTGCCACCGCCTGCTTCATCAATTGCTCCTGACCTGCCCAATCCCCGCCGATCAGGATCGCCTTCTGCGCGAGCGCCTCGCTGTTGGTCGGGTCGAGCTTCAGGGCCGTGTTCGCCGCATCGAGTCCGAGCTTCCGGGACTCGGCGCGCTGAGCTTGCCCATCGATCGAATAGAGGCTTTGCACAGCAGCGAACGCCACGGCCGACCATCCCCATGAGAAATCGGGAACAACGGCGACCGCCTTGCGGGCGGAGTCCATCCCCTTGGCGGGATCGGTCAGGAATACCGCCGCGGTCTGGCAATATTGCATGTAATCGGCGAGCGCGGGGTCGGGCAGGGTCGGCGCGTAAGTGGACGCGCCGTAAAGGCCGCACCGAACCATATTGCCCGCGTCGACCGCAATCAGTCGCGGGATTCGCGAGACCTCGCTGGAATCATAATCGAAGCTGTCAGACCACAAGGTCGCGCCCGAACGCTCGTTGGTCAGGCGGGTGATAACCCTGATCTGGTCGCCAAGGCGCCGGATGGTCCCGCCGAGTGCATAAGCGGGCGCCCGTCCCGGAGCCGCCACCGGGGCGGTTGAAACACCGACGACGCCCTCATCGCCGAAGGCGGTAATGATTTCATCGCGAACCGCCTCCGGCATGGTTGCGGGAAGGTCGCCCGAAAGGCGCTGAAAGCCGGACAGGCGCACCATGATCCCGTGAGCGGCGGCCGGCGCCGGCCGAAGCCACCACCAGCCAGCGATACCTGCGACCAGGAGCAGCAGCAGGACGCCCGCGGTCCCCGCGACGATCTCCGTCCGGCGATGAGTCCCTGCGGATCTCAGGGAGGTCGGCACGGCTGACGGCGTGGAACCTACGGAGCCCGGCAGCTCGCCGATCCGCCGCACCAAAGAGTCAATCGACTTGTCCCAGCTGTCGAAGGCGTCGATCCACTGGCGCGTGGAGAGTTCATAGGCGAATGCGTCGCTCGGCTCGACGTCCTCGATCCGAAGCGCCATTAGCGGAACGTGGTACCGGCTGGCGAGCGACAGCTCCTTCTTGATCTCGTCGCTGTTGTTGGCCGATTCGGAAAAGACGAGCACCATCGCACGCGCATCGCGGATCGAACGGACGATCGCCTCCTGGTAATTTTCGCCAGGCTTCACGTCGCGCGTCGAAATCCAGCAGTTTACCCGCCGTCGCTCGACGGCCTTGCAGACGGAGAGGGCTTTCTTCCGGTCGGCCGTTGCGTAGCTGACGAAGACCGGTCGTTCCTGGCGGTCACCGTCACTGGCCACAGTCTCCGATTTGTTCATCGGATCAAATCATCGAGCAGAACGCGGGCGGGTTCTTGCCATTGCATACGTCGGGCCTGGTGTGCGTGGTTTTCCAATAGCGCATCAGGCCGAACCGCTGCACCAGCACGACGAATGCAGGGTCGCGCCGAGCGGCGTCCATGCTGGGCAGCCACAGCGAAGAGCGTGCGAAGCCGGCCCGCTCCCTCACGTTCTCATCGATCTTCTGCAGGGCAGTGTTCGGGTCTCCGAGAAGGGCGAGCAGGTTGACCTGCAGATCAGGGTTCATCAGCGGCATCGCGGCCAGCTTCTGGGCGGCGCTTGCCTTCGCGGGCGCCGATCCAGAGGCCAGCGCCTGAAATGCTCCGCCGACGGCCTCGCGGAAGTTTTGCGGAGCGCCGACCTTCGGATCGAACACGATTTTTGCCGCCGCTGCGTAGTCGCCTGTGAAGGGAGCAGCCTGGACCGTCACCTGCTGCGGAGCCGTCGGATCCGAATCGAGGTCTGCAGCGGCGGCATAGGCCTGTTTCGCAGCGTCGGGGGAGCCGTCGATCATGAGCGCATCGCCGAGGCTGTATTGCGTCGGGGCATTGAGCGGAAGAACCGCAATGCCTGCACGAAACTGCGAGATCGCGTCCTCGATACGGCCGGTTTCAAGCAGGAACTGGCCGTAAATGTGGTGCTCGCAACCGCAGGCGAGGGGCCGCGCCGCGAGCGCCTTCTTGAGCAGCTGCTCCTGCGCCGCGAGGTCGTACTTGTCGAGGAGCATGGCCTTGTAGACGTAGGCCTCGCTGTTCGACGGATCGATGCTGACGGCACGATCGGCTGCGTCCATGGCGATCTTGCGCGCGCTCTCGTCGGTTTGCTTGGAGCCGAGCCAGACTCCGGCGGCCGACACCGCCACGCCGGACCAGCCCCACGAGAAGTCCGGAGCGATGGCGACCGCCTTGCGCGCGAAGTTCAGCGCCTTTGCTGCGCCCGGCCCATCGCTGCCCTGGCAGAAGCCCAGGTAGGGGATGAGGACATTGTCCGGCAGCGGCTTCGGGTAGGTCGATGCGCCAAACAGGCCACACCGCACGACCATGCTGCTTTCGACGGCGGCAAGATGCGGCACGCGCGCGAGCACAGCTGGATCATACGAATAATCGTTCGACCACAAGGTCGTGCCTGTCCGCTCGTCGGTGAGGTGGACAATCACCTTGATCTTGTCGCCTTCGCGGCGGATCGTCCCGCTCATTGCATAAGCGGGCGAACTGCCCGGTGCCGGTGCCGGCGCCGTAGAGACGGTGACGACCCCGTCGTCATTGAAGGCTGCGTTGATCTCGTCCGCGAGCGCTGCCGGCATCGTCGCCGGAAGATCCGGCGACAGGCGCTGAAATCCCGCGAGTCGGACCTGCATCGTGTGCTCGGCACCTCCGGCAGGACGAAGCAGCAACCAGCCAATCAGCGCGGCGCCAACGACCGCCAGCGCGATGGCGCCGAGTGCAAGCGGCTGCAGCGAGCGGGTGCTCGCGCGCCGCTTCGGCGCGGCGCGGCTGTCCGTAGCCGATTGATCGTGCAACGATTCGCCGACCTGGCCGATTTTGCGAACCAGCGCGTCGATCGACTTATCCCAGCTTTCGAATGCATCGATCCACTGGCGCGTCGAAAGTTCGTAGGCGAAGGCGTCGCTCGGTTCGACATCCTCGATCCTCAACGCCATCACCGGAACGTGGTACCGGCTGGCGAGGGAGAGCTCCTTCTTGATTTCGTTGGAATTGTTCGCGGCGTCGGAAAAGACCAGCACCATTGCGCGCGACCCACGAAGCGCACGAACGATCGATTCCTGGTAATTCTCGCCGGGCTCTACGTCGCGCGTCGAAATCCAGCATTTGAGGCCGCGCCGCTCGATCGCCTTGCAGACGGCGAGCGCTTCCTTGCGGTCGGCGGTCGCGTAGCTGACGAACACAGGCCGCGCGTCGCGACTTTCCTCGCCCGGCAATTTCTCTGGCTTGTTCACGGCTTAGCCCCCCGCCGGAAACGCGGAGCTTACGTGCGTTGTGAACAAATGAGAAGCTAGGAAAGCGGGTAGGTCGCAACCGGCTCGTAATGCGCGCCATGGCGGGAGAGGCGGCTTTCGAAGAGGATGAATTCGTCGGCGGCGAAGGGCTCGGACGACAGGCCGCGGTGCGCTTCGAGATAAGCGTGGACTTCGCGCGTGCGGCGTCCTTTCCAGCGCGCGAGCGTGATGTGCGGATGGAAGGCGCGGCGTTCGGGCTCGAGGCCCGCGGATTGGCACACGCGCTCGACCTTGGCAGCGAGGGCGGCGAGGAGCGCTTTCGGTCCGACGCCCGCCCACAGCGCGCCGCTGCTGCGCTGCTCGAAGCGGCCGACGCCGTTGATCCGGAGATCGAAACGGTCGGCGCGAATGGTGGCGAGTGCAGCGGCGAGGTCTTCCGCTGTCGGTCGCTCGACCTCGCCGATGAAGCGAAGCGTCAGGTGAAGCTGCTCGTCCTCCTGCCACCGGAAGTCCGCGCTATCGTCCATTGCATCGAGCAACAGGTCGCGGACAGGCTCGGGCGGCCGGATTGCGACGAACAGGCGGTGCATCCGCGCTAGATGCGCTCGCGAAGCTGCTCGATCCAGCGCCGCGTCGTCGGTGCGGTATCAGGAGGGAGGTCATCGAGCGCGTATTCGGCAACTTCCTCGACCTCCCAATTCCAGCGCGGACGGTACCTGACGTCTTCCACGATGAGCAGCGCGGCGAGGTCGCGCTTGTAGTGAACGGATTCCTCGCGTTCGTCCGCCAGGCGCACGCGACCGTGCGCGGTCAGTCCGACCTCCTCGCGGAGCTCCCGCAGCACTGCGTCTTCGGGACTCTCGTCGAGGTTGCGGCCGCCGCCAGGCACGCGCCAGCCTTCGACGTAACGCAGCTTCACGAGAATGATCTTGCGTTCGGAGGTGAGCGCGAGCGCGTGCGCCCCGAACGTGCGCGGGCGGCGGATGAACCAGGTCGCGCGAAGCATCCGGTGGGCGGCGGTGAGGGCGACGCGCAAAAGCTTGTCGGCGGCGCTGCTCAGGGGAGGTCGACCCCTCCTTCGGCATCTCCGGCGGTGAGCTGCGCTTCGGGAGGAACGGTGATCGGCTGAAGCCCGGCTGCGGTCAGGCGGGTGTTGAGCGCCTGCAGGTTCGCGCTCTTCACCTGCTGCCATGCGGCCCAATCGGCATTGACCTGCTCAATCGCGCTGACCGCCGTCTGGCGAAGCGCGGCCGTTGGCGCGGCGTCGCTTCCCTCGGCGGCAGTCTC
>DATCJM010000218.1:0-5738 GCA_036562805.1 Sphingomicrobium sp. | reverse complement strand
CGCGCGCGCGATCCGTGAGCTTTTCAAAATCCATTCGTGCTTACCCCTCTTTCCTTCAACACCGATATGGTGTTGCAGAACGGCAACACAAGCCTTGAGTCAGGGCTGCGGCTGCCCTCGTTCCGGTGTCGGCGCCGCACTTGTCACGGGCTGCGCGACGGCAGGCAGAGGCGCTGGCACAGCTGTTGTGCCCGAAGCCGGCGGTAGCGGCTGTCCGACGGACGCGACATCCTCCGGATGGATCAGTGGCGGGCATTCGGCGGCGACGGCCGGATCCATGTTCCACCGGCGGAATTTCGTGCTGTCGACGTGGAAGCGCAGGTAGGCATAGAAACCGAGCCCCGCATTGTAGGCGGCGCCATGCTCAGAATGATCGGGGCAAAGCTTCCGCATCAGCGTCACTCGATCGATCGGATTGAGCGGCACCATGTCGATCGCGGAATCGAGCTTGTGCGCGCTCTCCGGCGCACCCCCAGCGCACTTGTTGAGCACCGGATTGCGATAGACCGAAACCGCTTCGACGGGGCCGACCGCCGGGATCACGTAGTCGCGGACATATCGCAGCGTCTCGACCATGTGCGGCCAATCGGTCGTCGGCGGGACTTCGAACGGCTGCTGCCCGCATTCGGACCAGGAGGTTGCGGTGCGGAGAAGTGTCCAGGTCGGAAGAATGCCGCCGACCTGGTTGGCGACGAGATAATCGTTGAACGCCTTCACCTGGCCAGCTCGCCAGGGCGCCGCCATGTACCAGGAACGGTAGCCCGGCTCGTCCTGGCCGGCGCTGATGTACGGCGCGACGGGGTTCCACACGGCTGCCTGCGGCGTGGTCGCTGGTGTCGGTTGGGGCGCCGGGGCGAGCTGCGCCGCAGCGGCGGGCGCGGTCACGAGCATGAACAGAAACGCTGCGAGCTTCTTCATCGCGCGAGCATACTCCTGCGTAGCAGCTTGAAAAGCGCTGAACGGCACGCGACATCGCGTCCATGACTCAGCCCATCGAGGTCGATCTCCCGCACAATCTCGGCAAGGACGAGGCGCGGCGCCGGATCGCGAACAATGTCCACAAGCTCCAGGAGCATATCCCCGGCGGCGCCCAGGTGCAGTCGGGCTGGACCGGCGACCAGATGAACCTCGATGTCGCCGCCATGGGGCAATCCGTGACCGCGACGGTCGACGTTCAGGAGAGCAAGGTGCGCCTCAAGGTGCTTCTTCCGCCGATGCTCGGCATGTTCTCGGGAATGATTCAGGCAGCCCTCCAGAAGAAGGGCGACGTCCTCCTCGAGGATCACCGCAGCTAAGCTGGCATCACTCGATTGCCGTTGCTACCGTCCTTCGACGAGGAGGCGGAATGCGGCACTTCGCGATTGTCGGTTCGGGCCCAGCGGGCTTCTACACGGCCGAGGCGCTCGGGAAGGGGTACGGCGACAAGGCCCGCATCGACATTCTCGACCGCTATCCTGTTCCCTACGGGCTGATCCGCTTCGGCGTCGCGCCCGATCATCAGTCACTCAAGGCCGTGTCCAAGCGTTACGACAAGGTCGCCGAGAGCGGCGGCGTCGACTTCATCGGCAACGTCGCGGTCGGAAGCGACGTTTCGGTCACCGAGCTGCTCGATTTCTACGACGCGGTGATCCTCGCGACCGGCGCACCGCACGACCGCAAGCTTGGAATCGCCGGAGAAGAGCTTCCCGGCGTCGTCGGTTCGGCGGAATTCGTCGGCTGGTACAATGGCCATCCCGATTTCGCCGACCTCGATCCGCCGCTCGATGGAACGCACGCGGTGGTCGTCGGCAACGGCAATGTCGCGCTTGACTGCGCACGCATCCTTTCCAAGACGAGGCACGAGTTCGAGGGCTCCGATATCGTCGGCCACGCGCTCGATGCGCTCGACAGGAGCGCCATCCGGACGGTCACGATCCTCGGCCGCCGCGGCCCGCACCAGATCGCCATGACTCCAAAGGAATTGGGCGAGCTCGGCCACCTCGAAGCCGCCGTCCCGATCGTCGATGAAGGCGACTTCCCGCCGATCGAAGCCGACGAGCCGCTCGAGCCCGGGCTGCGCAAATCGGTGACCCTGCTTCGCGGATTCGCCGACCTGCCGCACGACAAGCCCAAGACGATGGTCTTCGACTTCTTCGCCAAGCCGCTGCGGGTCGAAGGCAATGGCCGCGTCGAGCGCGTGATCGTCGAACGCACCCGGCTCGACGAGAAGGGTTCGGCGCGCGGCACCGGCGACACCTACGAAGTGCGAGCCTCGCTGGTGATCACCGCGATCGGCTATTCGACCTCGCCCATCCCCGACGTGCCGTTCGACGGCGGCAAGTTCGTTAACGAGTCGGGTCGCATCTCCGATCGACTCTATGCCGTCGGCTGGGCCCGGCGCGGCCCAAGCGGGACGATCGGCACCAATCGCCCGGACGGCTACGAAGTCGCTGACCACATCCTTGCCGCCATGCCGCCCGAAATTTCCGGCGACCGCGAAGGCGCGGACGGCCTCAAGCGCCTGCTTGGCGATCGGGGTGTGATGCCCACCGACTATGACGACTGGCGCAAGATCGAGGAGACGGAGACTTCACGAGCACGTCCCGGCAGCCCGCGGGAGAAATTTGTCCGCCACCGCGAATGGCTGGGAGTGCTCGGCCGCTGAAAGGCGGCTTGCGCTTGCGCCAGCCCCCTTCTATCTAGCCGCGGCCTTGGCTCCCGCCGCGATCCGTCGCGACGATAGCGGGTTCCGGTCGGGGAGTAGCTCAGCCTGGTAGAGCACTGTCTTCGGGAGGCAGGGGCCGGAGGTTCGAATCCTCTCTCCCCGACCATTTTGCCGCTTTGACCATCCGGGGGATGGTCAAATTGGGCAAAATCCAACGGATGTCGTTCTGAGCGAGACCCGCCGCCTATGAAGCCAGCGTCTCCGCGCCAATCTCCGCGACGCTCGTATGCGCCGTAAGCGCCATCGCCACGCGCATCTCCGCTTCGATGAGCTTCAGCGCATGCGCGACGCCCGCTCCGCCGCCGGCAGCGAGCGCATAGGCCCACGCGCGACCGAGCAACACGAAATCGGCGCCGAGCGCCAGCATCCGCACTACATCGAGTCCCGATCGTACGCCGCCGTCCGCGAGGATCGGCAGCCGTCCGCCAATTGCTTCGGCCACCGCCGGCAGCGCCCGTGCGGTCGAAAGCACGCCGTCGAGCTGCCGACCCCCATGGTTCGACACCACGATCGCATCGGCTCCGCTGTCCGCCGCCTTCCGCCCGTCGTCGGGGTCGAGAATGCCCTTGATGATCAGCGGCCCGTCCCATTGCTTGCGCACCCACTCGACGTCTTTCCAGCTGACCGACGGATCGAAGTTCGCGTGGATCCATGCCTGGAAGTCGCTGAGCGGCGCGCGGCTGCCGACGATCGGCTCGAGATTGCCGAGGCTGACCGGCCGGCCGCGCAGCCCGACGTCCCACACCCACTGCGGCCGCGCGATGAGGTCGAGCGTGCGTCGCAACCCGCCGCCCGCGGCGCGCGCGTCCCTATAGCGCGATCCCGGCACCGCCAGGTCGACCGTCAGGATGAGCGCAGCGCTTCCGACTTCCTTCGCCGTTTCGATCATCTCCGCGACGAAGCGGCGGTCCTTGACGAAATAAAGCTGGAACCACGGCACGTGCCCACATGCCGCGACCTCGCGGAGCGAGCAGCCGCTGACCGTCGACAATGCGAACGGCACGTTCGCGGCAGCGGCCGCGCGCGCCGCCTGCACCTCGCCGCGCCGGGCATAGAGTCCCGCAAGCCCGACCGGTCCCAGCCCGACGGGCATCGCCCATTGGTGACCGAACAGCGCCGTGGTTAGATCGATCTCCGAAACGTCCCGGAGCACGCGCTGCCGAAGCGCGATCGAGCGCAGGTCCTCGACATTGCGGCGAAGCGTCTCCTCGTCGTAGGAACCGCCGTCGAGATATTCGAACAGGAAATGCGGCAGCCGCGCCTTCGCCAGCGCGCGATAATCGCCGACATTTGCCGCGCGCCTGCTCAACTTGAAGACGGGGCCGCCTGGCGGTCCGGATGCGCCGCCGCGAATGCCTCGAGCTTGTTGGCGTTCTCCTCCGCCCTCAGCAGCGTCGGGCAGTCGCCGATCGGCACGTTGAACCGCCGCGCATTGTACAGCTGGGGAATGAGGCAGACGTCGGCGGCAGTCGGCGCATCGCCGAACAGGAAGGACCCGGCCTGGGGCTTCGCCAGCTCCTCGAGAGCCGGCAATCCCTCGGTGATCCAATGCGCGTACCAGCGGTCGACCTCTTCCTGCGAATGGCCGAGCTCGCCCTTGAGATATTTGAGCACGCGCAGATTGTTGAGCGGGTGGATGTCGGCGACGATGGTCAAAGCCAAAGCGATCACATGTGCGCGGACCTCTGCCGCCGCCGGAACGAGCGGCTGGTTCGGGAATTTCTGGTCGAGATAGCCGATGATCGCCATCGTCTGGGTCATGCGGTGCCCATCGATCTCCAGCATCGGCACGAGGCCCTGCGGATTGAGGCTCTTGTACTCGGCCGAATGCTGCTCGCCCTCGAGCAGGTTCACGACGTGCTGCTCGTAATCAATGTGCTTGAGGTTGAGCGCGATCCGGATGCGGTATGCAGCCGATGAACGGTAATAATCGTAAAGGACGATCCGGCTCATATCCGCTGCTTACTCCTGTGTAAGGAAGGGCGCCACAACATCGGCGGGCACACGGATCGGCCGCCCCGCCTCTTTGTCGATGATCGCCCATTGCGTGCGCGCACGGACGCAGGTTTTCCCGTCCGCTCCGGCAAATTCCATGAACCGCTCGAACCGCGCCCCTTGCGGCGCGTCGGCGACCCATGTCCGCGCGATAAGTCGATCCCCCGCATGCGCCGGCCGCAGATAATCGACCTCGTGGCGCACCACGACCCAGAAATACGCCTCCTTGTGCGCCGGCGGGGCAACTGCCTCCCAATGCGCGACCGCAACCTGCTGGATCCACTTCACCCAGACGGCATTGTTGACGTGCCCAAGCTCGTCGATGTGCTCGGGCCCCGCCGTCAGCGCCATCTCGAAGACGGGCTTAGCCATCTACCTCAGTCAGGATGAACGCGTAGGTCTCCGCAACCTCGTGGAGCTTGTCCCAGCGGCCCGACTTGCCGCCATGCCCCGCCCCCATGTTGATCTTCAGCAGCAAGAGGTTCTGGTCAGTCTTGGTTGCGCGCAGCTTGGCCGCCCACTTGGTCGGCTCCCAATAGGTCACGCGCGGGTCGGTCAGGCCGCCGGTGATCAGCATCGGCGGATAATCCTGTGGCTTTACATTGTCGTAGGGCGAGTAGCTGCGGATGAGCTCGAAGGCGTCCTTGTCCGTGATCGGATTGCCCCACTCGGGCCACTCGCCGGGCGTCAGCGGAAGCGTGTCGTCGAGCATCGTGTTGACCACGTCGACGAAGGGCACGTCGGCAACCACCGCGCCCCACAGCTCGGGATCGGAGTTGACCACCGCGCCCATCAGCTCGCCGCCGGCCGAGCCGCCGTTGATCGCGATCCTCCCCCGACGCGTGAACTTCGCCGCGATCAGCCCCTTCGCCACATCCACGAAGTCGTTGAACGTGTTGGTCCGCTTGGTCAGCTTGCCGTCGAGGAACCACTTGTAGCCGAGGTCGTCGCCGCCGCGGATGTGCGCGATCGCGCACGCCCAGCCGCGGTCGAGCAGGCTGATCCGGTTGGAGTTGAACACCGGCGGGATCGCGTGGCC
>DATCJM010000128.1:0-3538 GCA_036562805.1 Sphingomicrobium sp. | reverse complement strand
GGCGACTCCGATGGCTCCGGCGGTTCCGGAAGCTCCGGCGGCGGCAGCTCCTTCTAGTCGCTTCGCCAATCAACAGCGCCGCGCGTCCCTTGGGACGCGGGGCGCTTTCTTATGCAGCCACTTTGGCCAGGAGCTGGGTCTCGCGCTCGATCCAGGGCGCGAAGCTCGGGCGCGAGAGAATGGAGTCCGCATATCGCGCCAGGCGCGGATAGCGCTTCTCGTCGATCCGACAGCCCATGTACGGCAGGTTGGCCAAGGGGCTCGCGATCGCGATGTCCGCGAGCGTGATGCGGTCCTCGACGAGGAAACCACTCTCGGGAACTACGGTCTCGAGATATTGCATTATCGGCGGCAACTCCTCGCGTTCGGCGGCATCGGCGATCGCCGCATCGCCGTCACGACCGAGAAATGTTGGCGCCACCACGCGGTTGAAGAAGATCTTGCCGCCACAGGTCATCACGACCGTGTCGCCATATTCCTCGAACCAGATTGTTCGTCCGCGCGCCCGGGGCTCGGTCGGGATCAGATTCGGTTCGGGATGCAGTGCCTCGAGATATTGAATGATCGCACTCGAGTCCGCGAGGGTGAAGTCGCCGTCGGCAAGCGCCGGCATCTTTCTCAGCGGGCTCGCGGCAAGGAACTCCGGACCCGGCTGACCCGGTGCGCCCCCGGTGGGCCTCAGCTCGAGCTCGATGCCCTTCTCCGATGCGAAGGCCAGCACCTTGCGAACGAACGGCGACAGCGACGAGCCGTAGAGAATCATGGCGAACGCTTCCTTCCGAACGGCGAGCGGCGGAGACGGGGCTTCGCTCGCTCGTTGAACAGGTTCACCCCGTAGGAGAGCTCATCATGCGCAGCAACAGCGGTAACGACCAAGGCCGCAACAACATGCGGGACCCAACGATGCGGCAGCGCACCGAACAGCGCAAAAAGCGCTCGGATCGCAGCCATGTATCACACGCCCGCGCTCCCGCCGATCGTCGCGGCGGCCGCAAGGACTAACGGACGCGATAGAAATCCGCGACGCGGTCAAGCGCGAAGGTCAGCACCAGCCGCCCTGCGCGCGCTGGCCAGCCAAGTGCAGATTCCGCGTCGCGCATTCCCTCTCCCGCGCACACAATGCGCCACAATATGTCCGCGAGGCCGGCCCCGGCGGCAGCCAGCGCCGCTTCGAAGCGGCGTTTGGCATCGAGCTGCGCGCCGGTCAGATCGGGCTGCTGCGCAGCGGCGCCACGGCCACGTGACACTGGCGCCGATTCCCACGACATCGTGACCCGAGGCGAAAGCTGCGCACGCTCCCAATCGATGCGCAGCCGCTCTCCGGCGTCGAACTGGCGGCGCGTCAACAGGCCGCGGGAAAACAACCAGCCCAACGGTGATTCAGCGACGTTCACGGTCACCGACCGCGTCGCCCGTGTATCCTTCCTCTCGCCGATCGCGCCGGCCTCGATGGAACGTTCGCTGAGCAGGCGCACCGGCGGCGTTCTTCCCATTATGTCTGTCTCCCTCGATTCGCTTTCACTTGCCACATCGGGAAATGTGTAGGACAGAGGAAAAACCGATCTGGTTAGGGTTATGGGGGATTTGAATGATCACACGCATTCGCGAAGTGCGGCGCGCTCGCGGGATGACACTCGACGATGTCGCTCGCCGATGCGATCCGCCGACCACGGCGCAGACGATCGGCCGGCTCGAGACGGGCACGCGAACCGTCTCGGTCGGCTGGCTCAACCGGATCGCCAAGGCGCTCGGCGTGGATGCGCAGGATCTCGTCGAAGCTGGCGGCTCCGCGGAGCTCAAGGTTGCGGCGGTTCTTGGGTCGGGCGGTGCGATGGCTCCAAAGCGCTCGGCGATCGTCGTTCCGCCACGGGTGGACGGCGGCCAGATTGCGGTCCTGGTTGCCGGCAGCGTTGGCGATTATCGTTCCGGTGACGAGATCTGGTGCGACACGCTGGCACCCAAAGATTACGGCCGCGCCCTCAATCGCGACGTCCTCATCCCGCGCCCGGCAGGCCGCTTCATGTTCGGCAGGCTCATCAACCGCGACGACGAGAAGCTGCAGATCCTGCCGCTCGAAGCGGGCGGCCGCCAGCAAGTCGTCGCGAACCCGCCGTGGCTCGGAGTGGCGGTCAGGCTAGTCCGCAGCCTCTAATTCGGGGCGCATTTATCCTCAGCGATGCTTCGAGTGATGGCGCGTCGCGCGATGCTCGGTCTTCTTTTTTGGCGATGAGCTCTTGTGGGTCGACGAGCTCTTGTGGCGCGTGGAGCGATGATGCGGCTCCCTTACCTTCAGCTCCTCGGCCATCAGCGCCCGGCATTTGCCGTCGTTCATCAACTGCCGATAGTCTTCTTTGTGACAGCGCCGAATGGCCGCGTGCGAGAGGTGCAGTGCCGGCTCGTGAGCCCTGGTCTTTTTGTGGTTCTTCCGCTCCGCTTCCTTCCGAGCCTTCGTGCCATGATGGCGTGAGCTCGTGGCGTGGTGAGCCGACTTCACGCTGTGCCGCGACCTGGCGGTCTCGTGATGCGCGGTGCTCCGATGCACGCTCTTCGATTTGCCCCCGCAGGTGTTGACGCAGCGGCTGCTCGGGCGCGCTCGGGGCATTGCCGGGAACGGCGGCGGACTCGTATCCGCCGATGTCGGCTGTTGCGCCGCGGGCGCGTCGCCCACGGCGACCTGCGCGGCGGCCGGCGAAACGGCGATCGCTGATCCCAGAATAACCGATAGAATGACCGCGCAGCGCATGGCGTTCTCCCCTCCGCCGATGACAATAGCTCGCGCTGCAGGCGCAGGCACGCCGCATCCCGTGAAACTCGGCTGACCCGATGCACGGCCCGTCTCGCGCATGGCGCTACTTAATTTGGCTAACCTGTGTTAGATCGCATGCGGGAGGGCTGATTGACGCGACCTCGCCATATCCGGAAGCGCGCGCCGCGCGTCGACGTTCGCCAACATGCGACGCTCGTCCTGCCTGATGGCCGTGAAGTCCCGGTCCTCATCCTCGATGTTTCCAGCGGCGGATTTCGCGTCGAATCGGAAGGGACACTCCAGATCGGCGAGTTCGTCACGTTGCGTTCGGCGCACGGGGAAGAGGTTGCCGCTCAGGTCCGCTGGTCGTTGGGCTGCGAGGCCGGCGGCGTTTTCCTCGAAGCTGTCGATTACGCTCGGTTTGGTGAATCATAGAGAGGCTCGCGTATGACTGACCAAGACAAGAATCCCGGACCCGAGCAAAGGACAGGTGAAGAGCGGCGCATCGGCGAACGGCGTGACGGCGAAAGGCGCAAGGATGGCGACCGCCGCAAGTATCGCGCCGGACAGGGTGACCGCAGGCAAGCGGAGCGCCGGGACACTGACCGGAGGAAGTGAGTAGCGCGCAACGCCTGCCGGCCGAATTGGTGGGCGGTGACGGGCTCGAACCGCCGACCCTCTCGGTGTAAACGAGATGCTCTACCAACTGAGCTAACCGCCCGGGCGGCCGCGCAGTGCCACTTCCAATGTAAGAGGGCAAGCCTGCAGGGCCAGCGGCGATATCCTCTGCAC
>DATCJM010000075.1:0-7323 GCA_036562805.1 Sphingomicrobium sp. | reverse complement strand
CCGCAGGTCGGTGTCGGCAGCACCATCACCCGGCAAAAGGACCCGTCGGCGACGCTCGCGCCGGTGCCGGCCAACAATAGCTTCAGCTACACCTTGATCACGCCGACGCTGAACGTCTCCTACACGCCCGACGTCTTCGGTCTGAATAAGCGCACCGTCGAAAGCCTGGCGGCGCAGGAGCAGGCGAGCAGGTACCAGATGCTCGCGGTCGACATCACCCTCACGGCGAACCTCGCAGAGGCGGCGATCGAGGAGGCTTCGCTCGAGGACCAGATCGCAACCACCAACGAGCTGATCGGCATCAACCGTCAGATCCTCAGCCTGCTCCAATTCCAGAAATCGAAGGGGTATATCGGCGGCGCCGATATTGCCGCTCAGCAGACGCAGCTCGCCCAGCTCGAAGCCTCGCTGCCGCCGCTCATGAAGCAGCGCGATCAGCAGCAGGACCTCATCGCCGTCCTCACCGGAAGCTACCCGAGCCAGCTCCCCGACCAGAAGTTCACGCTCGCGAGTTTGACTCTTCCGGCGAATCTGCCGCTGAGCCTCCCCTCGACGCTCGTCGCCCAGCGCCCCGACGTTCTCCAGGCCGAAGCGAACATGCATTCCGCGAGCGCGCAGATCGGCGTCGCGACCGCCAACCGATTGCCCAACATTTCGCTGACCGGAAGCGCCGGCAGCAACGCGCTCGCGATCGGGCAGATATTCGGGCCCGGCACCGGCTTCTGGAATATCGGCGCAGCGCTTCTCGCACCGATCTTCGACGGCGGCACCTTACTCCATCAGCAGCGCGGCGCGGTCTATGCGTACAAGCAATCGGCCGAACAATATCGCAGCACGGTTCTGACGGCGTTCCAGAACGTCGCCGACACGCTCGCCGCGCTCGATCACGACGCCGAGACGCTTAAGTCGACCGCTGCCGCTGCCAATGCGGCGAAGACAAGCCTCGATCTTGCGCGCCTGCAGTACAAGGACGGCTACGCCGCCTACTTGTCTGTCCTCAACGCCGACCAGGCCTATCAGCAGGCGCGGCTCAGCCTGGTGCAGGCGGAGGCCGACCGCTTTACCGATACTGTCGCATTGTTCCAGGCGCTTGGCGGCGGCTGGTGGCACCGTCCCGATCCGATGAGCACCGCCAGTGCGGACTAAAGCCGTCGTCCTCCTCGCGGCGCTTGCACTTCTCGGCGCCTGCTCCTCGTCCGACGACGAGAACAGCACCGCGACCCCGGTCGTCGCGAACGTGAAGCTGACCAAGGCGCAGCGCGCCCACATCCAGCTCTACACCGTGGTGCCGACCGGCTATCGCGAGAAGATCTACGCGCCGGGTACCGTCGATTTCGACAATGATCAGGCGACGGCGGTGGTCTCTCCCTTCACCGGTCCGGTGACCCGCATTCTGGTCGCGCTCGGCCAGCATGTCGGGAAGGGCCAGCCGCTTGCCGTCGTCGCCTCGGCCGACGTTGCGAATGCGGTCGGCGCGTACCGAAAGGCAGCGGTCGCCGCGGCCAATGCTCGGCGCGTCGCAGCGGCGGACCGCGATCTCGCGGCGCACAACGGCATTTCCGAGCGCGAAGCCGCGCAGGCGCAGACCGATGCCGCAAGCGCCGAGGCGGACCGGGTGGCGGCGCTCCAGGCGTTGGCGTCGATGGGAGCCAGTCCTGGCTCCGGCCTAAACGGGATCATCCGCGCGCCTGTCTCCGGTTACATCGTCGACAAGTCCGTGACGCCGGGTCAACTGCTCCAGGCGGGTTCGAGCACGGCGTTCACGGTTGCCAACCTGTCGGATGTTTGGGTCCTGGCGCAGATCTCGCCGTCCGACCTGTCGCAGATAGGTTCGGGCGACGCTGCGCAGATCGATCCGCGCAATGGCACCGGCCCGTTCCACGGGACGGTGCGGAACATCGCCGCCTCTGTCGATCCGAACACCCGGGCCGTCGTCGCGCGCATCGTCGCGCCAAACCCCGGCGATTTGCTGAAGAAGCAGATGTACGTCGACGTTGCGATCGAGTCCGGCCGGGTCGCGACCGGTCTTCTCGTCCCCGTTTCGGCGGTTCTGCGCGATGACGAGAATTTGCCGTTCGTCTATCTCGCGATGCCTGACGGCAGCTTCGCCCGCCGTCACGTGACGCTCGGCTATCGCGACAGCCAGAATTACGACGTGACGAGCGGCCTGGAGAGTGGCGACAAGGTCGTGTCGAACGGCGCGCTCTTCCTCCAGTTCATGCAGAGCCAATGACCGAAGGTCCGGTCGAGCCGCCGCGGACCGGTTCGAACTTCATCAACCGGATCGTCGCGCTCAGCCTGGAGCAGCGGATCCTCGTTGCCTTCCTGACCGTGCTCCTGATCGGCGCCGGAATCCGCGCGTGGGAGCGGCTGCCGGTCGACGCCTATCCGGACCTGTCGCCGCCGATGGTGTCGATCACCGCGCAATGGCCGGGACACTCGGCCGAGGAAGTCGAGCGTCTGATCACGGTGCCGATTGAGCGCGAGATGAACGGCATTCCGAAGGAGAACAACCTCCGCTCGGTCTCGCTCTATGCGCTGTCGAGCATCGACATCACGTTCGACCAGGACACAGATCGGAATTTCGCGCGCCAGCAGGTGTTCAACCGTCTCGCCGGCCTTGGCCTCCCGAATGGGGTTGCGCCGGACGTCGCCCCACTGACCTCGCCCTCGGGACTCATCTACCGCTACACCCTTCAGAGCCCCGACCGTTCACCGACCGAGCTCAAAACGTTCGAGGACTGGACGGTCGAACCGCAGTTCCGGTCGGTGCCCGGTGTCGCCGATGACTCCGGCTTCGGCGGCGGTACGATGCAGTACCAGGTGCTTCTCGACCAATACCGTCTCGCCGGCGCCGGTCTTTCACCACAACAGGTCGAAAGCGCGCTAGGCGCGAACAACGGAAATGGCGGCGGCGGATTTTATTCCGAAGGCGGCCAATTCTATTATGTTCGCGGCCTTGGCCGTTTCTCGACGCTGGACGACATCGGCAATGTCGTCGTCGCGGTTCACGACGGCATCCCGACGCTGGTCAAGGATGTCGGCGAGGTCACGCTCGGCATTGCTCCGCGGCTCGGCGAATTCGGCATCGGAACGCAGGACGACGCCGTCGAAGGCGTCATCATGCTTCGGACCGGCGACAAGACGCAGGAGGTGCTCAAGCGCGTCGAGGCGAAGACGCGCGAGCTCAACACGAATATCCTGCCGAAGGACGTAAAGGTCGTCCCTTTCTACGATCGCTCCGACCTCGTCCACGAGACCGTCGTCACGGTCGAAAACAACCTGCTCCGCGGCATGCTGCTCGTCGTCGTGATCCTGATCTTCTTTCTCTACGATGTCCGTTCAGGCCTCATCGTCGCTGTCACGATACCGTTATCCCTGCTGTTCGCCTTCGCCTGCCTCGATCTGCAAGGAGCGTCCGCGAACCTCCTGTCCATCGGGGCAATCGATTTCGGAATCCTCGTTGATGCCGCGGTCATCATGGTCGAGAACATCTACCGGCGCCTAGCCGAGAGCGAGGAACGACCCGACAACATCATGACCGTCGTTCGCGACGCGGCAGCCGAGGTCGACCGGCCGCTCTTCTATTCGGTCATCGTGATCGTCGTCAGCTTCCTTCCGATCTACGTGCTTTCGGGCCCTTCGGGCGTGCTGTTCAAGCCGATGGCGGACACGATGATCTTCGCGCTCATCGGGTCGCTGATCGTCACCCTGACGCTGCTTCCGGTGCTGTGCTCCTGGTTCATGCGGAGCGGGGTCCGCGAGCGGCGCAACGCTGTCTTCGAACGTGTGCGCTCCTCCTACATTCGCGGTCTCGACCATTGCCTTGGCCGGCCGCGCGTCACGGTTGCCGTCTCAGGCGTGCTACTGCTGTTATCGCTGCTGCTGTTCGCGGATGTCGGCGCCGAGTTCATGCCGCACCTGGACGAGGGAGCGCTGTGGGTTCGCGCGACCATGCCCTACACGATCTCCTTCGATGAATCGGCGAAGATCGTGCCACAGGTTCGCCAGATCATCGCGTCATTTCCCGAGGTGACCGTGGTCGGCTCCGAGCACGGCCGCCCGGACGACGGCACCGATCCGACGGGTTTCTTCAACGCGGAGTTCTTCGTCGGCCTCAAACCCTATTCCGAATGGCGGGGGCCGATCCACACCAAGCCGCAGCTGATCGCCGCAATCAACGATAAGCTCGAAACCTTCCCCGGGATCACCTTCAACTACACCCAGCCGGCGGAGGATGCGGTCGACGAGGCCGAGACCGGCCTCAAGAGCGCGCTCGCGGTCAAGGTCTTCGGATCGGACCTCAACACGCTCGAGCAGAAGGGCAAGGCGATCAAGGCAGTCCTCGAGCATGTCCGCGGGATCAAGGACGTGACCCTGGTGCAGGAGCTCGGCCAGCCCAGCCTCTCGATCCAAATCGATCGAAGCAAGATCGCGCGGTACGGAATCAACGTCGATGACGTGAACAACCTCATCCAGACCGCGATCGGCGGCGATGTCGCAACGCAGGTCGTGCAGCAGGAGAAGGAGTTCGACCTCGTTGTCCGGCTTCAGGGTCAATACCGCAACGACCCCGTCGCCATCGGCAACATCCTGGTTTCGACTTCCGATGGTCAGCAGATTCCACTGAAGGATCTCGCCGCTATCTCGGTCACGAACGGCGCCTCGTTCATTTATCGAGAGAACAATAGCCGGTTCATTGGCGTGCAATTCTCGGTCGAGGGCCGCGACCTCGCAAGCGCCGTCCAGGACGCGATGGCTCAGGTGTCGCAGAAGGTTCGTTTGCCGCAGGGCTATCGCGCCGACTGGGGCGGCGAATATAGCGAATATACCGCATCGCGAGCGCAGCTGATGGCCATCGTGCCGATCACGTTGCTCCTGATCTTCCTGCTCCTTTTCTTCCTCTATCGAAACTTCAAATTCCCGGCGATCGCGCTGCTCGGTGTTTTGATGTCGGCGCCCGTCGGCGGAATCCTCGCGCTGTGGCTGACCGGGACGCCTTTCTCGGTGTCGTCGGGAATCGGATTCCTCGCTTTGTTCGGCGTCTCGGTGCAAACGGCGCTGGTCTATATTTCCTACGTCAACGAGCTGCGGCTGGCCGGAACACCGCTTGCCGTCGCCATTCGCGAGGGCGCGATCCTGCGACTGCGCCCGATCATGATGACGGCGCTCGTCGCCGCTCTCGGCCTCCTCCCCGCAGCGCTTGCAACCGGGGTCGGAACGGACACTCAACGGCCATTCGCCATCGTGATAGTCGGCGGCCTGATCGCCTGTCTCGCGATCGTCATCTTTTTGATGCCTGCGCTTTATGCGCTGGTGGCCCGCGAAGGCGACCGGCTCGAGGTCTGACGAACCTTTCGAGTTGCTCATTTGAAATAGGCATCGCCGCTCGGCTAGGGCGCTTCGATGGGCGGCCACTCCCACACGCATCACCACCCCGCGGATTTCAGCCGCGCGTTCGCTGTTGGGATCGCGCTCAACGTCGCCATTGTATTACTTGAAGCCATTTTCGGCTTCCTCTCCGGCTCGATGACGCTCATCGCGGACGCCGGCCACAACCTTTCCGACGGACTCGGCCTTGTGGTCGGCTGGGGCGGGGCGGTGATGGCCAAGCGCTCGCCCTCGCGACGCTTCACCTACGGCTTCAAGAAGGCCTCAATCCTCGCCGCGCTGACAAACGCTTTGCTGCTGCTCGTCGCGGTCGGAGCGATCGCGTCAGAATCCATCCACCGGCTGATCATGGCGTCGAAGACCGATCCCCACACGATGATCTGGGTCGGGGCCGTGGCGATCGTGATGAACGGCGCCACCGCGCTCCTTTTCGCCCGCGGCCGCGCGAGCGACATCAATGTCCGCGCGGCCTTTCAGCATATGGCGGCCGATGCCGCAGTCTCCGCCTGCGTCGTGATTGCCGGCGCGCTGATCCTGTGGACCGGGCGGCAGTGGATCGACCCCGTCATGAGTCTCATCGTTGCGCTGGTGATCCTGTGGGGCAGCGTCGGGCTGCTCAAGGAAGCGCTGGGAATGTCGTTGATGGGCGTGCCGGCTGGAATCGACGCCGACGAGGTCGAATCCGAGCTTTCGCGGCTCGACGGCGTCGATGCTGTCCACCACCTCCACATCTGGCCGTTGAGCACGACCGAGACGGCGCTCACCGCACACATCGTTACCACGCACGCCGATTATCCGGACGGCCTGCTCGAAAATGCGCGAAGCGTCCTTCACGACCGCTTCCATATCGAGCATTGCACAATCCAGGTCGAACGCCACCATTCCTCCCACCATGACGATTGTTGATCCATGAACGTAACTCATCTCGAATGCTCGCTCACGGGCGAGCGATACGAAGCCGGCAGGCCGCACAACCTCAGCAAGGCGGGAAAGCCGCTCCTCGTCCGCTACGATCTCGACGCGGCGAAGAAGACGCTATCGCGCGAGAGCATAACGAAGCGTCAGCCGGGGATGTGGAAATGGCGCGAGCTGCTTCCAAACGACGGCGATCCGGTCAGCCTCGGCGAGCCCGAGACGCCGATCGTCGCGCTTCCCAACATTGCGGCTGCCGAGGGCGCCTCCACGGTGCTGGTCAAGGACGAGGGACGCCTTCCGACCGGCTCGTTCAAGGCGCGCGGGCTCGCGATGGCGGTAACGATGGCGAAGCAGTTCGGAATTGACCGCATTGCCATGCCGACAAACGGCAACGCCGGCGCCGCGCTGGCCGCTTATGGCGGGCGTGCCGGTATCGAGACGATCGTCATCTGTCCGGCGGAGACTCCCGAGATCAACGTCACCGAGACCGCCGCCTATGGCGCCCGCGTCTACGTTGCCGATGGGCAGATCGACGAATGCGGTGCGCTGGTCGGGAAGGGCGCCGCCGAGGGGCGCTGGTTCGATTGCTCCACGCTCAAGGAGCCGTACCGCCTCGAGGGCAAGAAGGTGATGGGCTACGAACTGGTCGAGCAGCTGGGATGGGAGATGCCTGACGCAATCTTCTATCCGACCGGCGGCGGCACCGGTCTGATCGGGATGTGGAAGGGGTTTGACGAGCTCGAGGCAGTTGGCCTCCTCGGTTCGAAGCGGCCGCGGATGTACGCGGTTCAGGCCGAAGGCTGCGCGCCGATGGTCCGCGCCTTCGAAAAGGGCGACGAGTTCGCCGAGAGATGGGAAAATGCGGCAACCGTCGCTACCGGAATCCGCGTACCGAAGGCGGTCGGCGACTTCCTGATCCTGCGTGCAGTCCGGGAAAGTGGCGGCGCCGCGATCGCGGTTTCGGAGGAAGCGATCCTTCAGGCGGTCGAGGATGCTGCTCGTGACGACGGCTTCCTG
>DATCJM010000035.1:0-9997 GCA_036562805.1 Sphingomicrobium sp. | reverse complement strand
GAGGTCCTTGGTGCGAATACCCGCCTGCATCAAGCGCATCTGCGTCTTCTGGATCTGGTCATCCTGAAGCATCTTGAACTGGCTCAGGATGCTGCGGACCCGATCGGCTGCCTGGTTCCGGTTGCGCAAGCTCTTGCGCTTGTTCGTCGACGCGACGATGCCGGCCTTGAGCTGCTCGCGGCGCTCGTTGAGCGCTTTCACGCGCCGGGCCATCGGGTCCTTCACGGTCGTCGCCGCATAGATGGCGAGCATGACCGCGAAGGTTGCGACGGCGCTGAGCATCGTCGCGATCCAGATGACGTCGAAGCCGAGGATATGGGGGCCGGAGGTGGGCGCAGCCTGCATGGTCTAAATCGCCTTCCTCAGATCTCGAAGTTGACCATTTTGGCCATGATGGCGGCGCCGATGCCCATCCACACCATGCCGCCGATGCCCGCGACCATCAGCCGTTGATCGGTGAAGAAGCCGCCCATGTAATGGGGGTTGATCATGTAGACCAAGCCGAAGACGATGAACGGCAGGGCTCCGACGATGTACGCGGATGCTTTCGATTCCGAGCTCATCGCGCGGATTTTCAGCTTCATCTGCGCGCGCTTGCGAAGTACGTCGGCCAGGTTCGACAACGTCTCGGCGAGGTTGCCGCCCGTCTCGCGCTGAATCGCGAGCGTGATCACGAAGAACTGGAACTCGGGCGTACCAAGACGGTCAGCGGTATCCTGAAGCGCTGCTTCCATCGTGCGGCCAATCTTCATCTTGTCGGCAACCATCCGGAACTCGACGCCGACCGGTCCAGTGATTTCGCCGGCGACGATCGTCAGAGTTTCAGTAATCGGAAGACCGGAGCGCAGTCCGCGCACCATCAGTTCGATGGCGTCGGGGAAGTTCGAGTTGAACTTGGCGACGCGGCGCTTGATCAACCGTCCGATCACGAAATGCGGTCCGCCGATGCCGAAGAACATTCCAAGCAGGAACGAGAGGATCACCGGAGCACCGCGAAACACCAGCGCCACCGTGATCAACCCGATCACGCCAAGGCAGATGGTTGCATATTTGCCGAGCGTGATATCCTTGCCGGTCATCTCGAGCCGCTTGCGCAGCAGCGCGGGTTTCGGGATCAGCGTCGAAGCATAGCCTTCCCAGCGGCTCGCGCGGTCGGCGAAGAGCTTGCGGATCTGCGCCTGGGCGTTGCCGGCGATCACGTCGCCATGGCGCTCTTTGATGAGCTCCATGCGCCGTTTCAGGGACTTGCTTGCAGACGGCCCGCGGACCGCCATGAAGGCGAGCCCGAGAGCGCCGATGCCGCCGATCAGGAGTAGCCACAGAAGCATTCGTGCCTTCGCCTCTCAACTTCGACGTGGCGCAGTTGCGCCACGCGATCCGGTTACGCCGCTGCCTTTTCCTTCGGCTTCGACAGCATCGACTTCAGATTATCGACCAGCGACTTCGCAGCAGCAGGAGCGGTCTTCTCGGCCGCCGCGCCTTCGTCGCTGGCATGGCTTAGCACCATGTTCGACAGTGTGCCGAAGGGGCCGGCGATCTTGCCGCTCGCGACTTCCGCCATGGGCTTGCCGAGCTTGGCAGCCTGCGCCGCCAGCTTGCCGTCGAACGGGAAGACGATATCGACCGAACGCTCGATCGACTGCTCGAAGTCCTTGCGGCTGATCTCGAGGGCGCCGCCTGAGGGGACGCTGTTGGCGACGACGATGACCTTGGTCTGCGGGGCGTTGGACTTGAGCCACGCGAGGATCCGGATCGTGTCGCGGGTGGCAGCGAGCGTCAGCTCGGCAACCACGACGGCGACATGCGCATCATGCACCAGGTGCGGATGCTGGATCAGCATCTGACGCGGAAGGTCAAGAACGGTCGATTCGAAGGCATTCCGCATCTCTTCCTGAAGCTGGAAGAAGGCAGTGCCGTCGGTGACGACGGGCTGGTGGATCGGGGCCTCGGCCGACAGGACCGACAGGCGTTCATTGGCGCGAACCATCGCGCGCTCGATGAACAGACCGTCGATACGGCTGGGGTTCTCGATAGCGTCGGTCAGGCCGCGGCCGGGCTCGAGGTCGAGCGCAAGGGCGCCCGTCCCGAAATGCACGTCGAGGTCCAGAAGAGCCGTCGAGCGGTGCGCCTTTTCGCCCAGCAGCCATGCCAGCGAAGTGGCGATCGTCGATGCGCCAACGCCGCCGCGCACGCCGATCACCGCCGCCATCACGTGCGGCTTGTCGGCCTGGGCTTCGCCGCGCGGACCCGACAGGATCATCTGCGCGTGGGCGAAGGTGTCGCGAAGCTGGTCGACCGTGAACGGCTTCAGCAGATAATCGTGAATGCCGCTCGCGACGAGATCGCGGTAAAGGCGCACGTCGTTGACGGTGCCGGCCGCGATCACGATCGTCCCCGGCTCGCACACTTCCGCAAGCGCGTTGATGTCGTTGAGCGGATCGGCGGACTCGCTGAGGTCGACGAACAGGATGTTCGGGCTTGCCGACACCGAAAGCGACTGGACCGCATTCCGCAGCCCGCCCTTGTTGACCTTCTCCGGAGACCAGCCGTGCTCGACGGCGACCGGCCGAAGCATGTCGGCGGTTGCATCGTCGCAGACGAAAGCGGTGAACGGATCGCGAAGTCCTGCGCGTGCCTGGAACGGAGCGTTCATCACTAGTTACCCTTCGTGCTCATAACCTGAAGACCCTTGCCCCCGCTCGGCGGCGTGGAACGGTACAGGATGACCGCCTTCGCGGCCGTGTTCACGTCACCTGTCGCGCCGGGATCGCGCCCGTGGATCAGATCCTCGGGGTTGGCGATCATGGCGGCCAGGTTGGAGTTCACGCCGCAACCGAAGTTGGACATGTTCCGGTTGTCGTAATTCGGCTCCGACGGAAGGCTCCAGTTGGGGCAGAACGGCACAGAGGCGCGACGACGGCTGACCACGACGCGGACGCTCCCGGGAGCGACTGCGCCGGTAGTGACCGGTGCGCCGGCGGAAACCATCATTCCATATTGCCCGGCGACCGCCGCAACCTGCCCGCGGGCAGCGTCGGCATAGGCGCCGTCGACATAGATGCTGTCGCCGTAACCGAGCCCGAGGCCCTGGAACCAGCCGTTGAGCCGGTCGACTTCGCCCGGAGCGAGCGCGCCATCGGGCGCAGCCGCGTCGAACACATAGTCGGTGCCCGTCACAACCGGGACGTTGACCGCTGCGAGACCCTTGTCCGGCAGGTCCGGAGCGTTGCAGGCGGCCAGCGTGGACGCGAGTGCAACGAGGATGATCTTAGAACGCATCGTCCAATCCTTCTCTCTCACGCCGCCGGTCACAGCTTGAATCCGGGAGCAGCAACGGCGCTCGCGGCCGGCGCAGCCGTGGCAATGCCCGGCGCTGGGACGGGGCCCGGCGCCTGAATTGCAGTCGGGGTCCTGGTGCCGCTCTGGCCGGTGTAATTCTGGCCGAGGAAGTCACGCTGGACGTCGTCCGGCACACGGTAACCGTCGATCGGCGTCGCCAGCTGGCCGGACACTGGACGAACCAGGTACGGCGTGACGATGACGACCAGTTCCGTCTCCTGCTTCTGGAAAGAAGTGGAGCGGAACAGAGCGCCGAGGACAGGGATGTCCCCCAGGAACGGCGCCTTGTTGATATTGTTGTTGGCCGTGTTCTGCAGCAGGCCCGCAATCATGAACGACTGACCGGACCCGAGCTCGACCGTGGTCTCTGCCCGACGCGTCGTCAGCGCAGGCACAGTGAAGCCGTTGAGAGTCACCGAACCGGCGTCGCTCAGCTGGCTTACCTCGGGGCGGACGCGCATCGAAATGCGGCCGTCGGCAAGGACGATCGGCGTGAACGCGAGCGCGACGCCATATTGCTTATATTCGATCGTGACCGCGCCAAGCGATTGCGACACCGGGATCGGGAACTCGCCGCCGGCGAGGAAGCTGGCGGTTTCGCCCGAGAGCGCCGTGAGGTTCGGCTCGGCGAGGATCGAGACGACACCGTCGTTGGCGGCGATGTCGAGCGAGCTCACCAGGTCAAGGCCGAACAGCTTGGTGCTCGCCGACAGCGTTGAGCCGATCGCGTTGCGGATAACCTGGCCTGCGCCCGTGCTTGCGCCGCCCGGGGCCGGGAGGAAGATGCCGCCGCCCTGGGCGAGGCCGAACTTGAACCCGCTGGTCGGATCGCTGGCGAGGAGGTTGACGCCCATCTTCTTCAGGATCGAACGATTGATCTCGGCAATGCGGACCTTCAGCGTAACCTGGAGCGGCGTTGCGACCTTCAGCCGGCTGACCGGAACGATGTTCAGCGCCGCGGTCGGGCTGTTGACGTCGACACCCGGGTTGAGCGCCGCCTTGACCAGCATCTCCGCCTGCGCGGCGTCCTCGGGCGATGCCACCGTGCCGTTCAGCACTGCGACCTGACCGACGTTCGTCACGCTGATGTTCGCGTCCGGCATCGCCTGATGCAGGATGTCGTTGATCGAGCTGATGTTCTGGTTCACGCGGACGTTCGCGCCGTAAACGACCGATCCGTCGGACGCCGTGGCGATGACCGTCGCTTCACCCATCTTCTTGCCGAAGAGGTTGATCTGGCGCGGACCGTTCACATAGACGTCGGCGACATCCGGAGCGGACACCCAGACGTTAGCAACGCTGCGCGGCAGGTTCAGCATCTGGCCTTCGCCGACCGACAGGAGAACCTGCGTCGTCGGGCGATACGTGCCGGACGTATATGCCTTGGGCTGGGCCGCGGCAGGCGCGGGGGTGGCGACCGCAGCAATGCCTGCCGCAAGCGCCGCCCAAGCGGTGCCGAGACGCGCTCGGCGTGTGATGACTAGAGTGTTCATTTAGCGAGCTCCCACCGGAACAACGGTGACTTCATTGCCGCGCGCGACGCGCACGACTGGACCGGTCGGAACAGGGGCGGCGCCGCCTGGACGACCCGTCAATGCCTGACCAATTCCTTTCGCAAGGCCGGCCATCGCCTGGCCGATCTGCTCACCGGCCGGGCCGGGTTTCGCCGGAACGGTGCGGCGCTGGAAGCGCGACACGTCGCCGCCGGTCGTGAACGTGGTGTTCGAGTCGATCGGACGGTCCGAATAAGCGAGCAGCATCTGTCGCTCCTCGGACGGGCTTGCGTTCGCCGGGATCTTCACATCACCGGAAGCGACCGCGCGCTCGAGGTCTGCCGAATTGTCGGCGATCGAGCGAAGCGTCAGCGACAGGGAGCCCAGGCTCTGGGCAACCGCGATCTTTTCCGCGATCCGCGGTGTGACTTCGACCGTCACGTTGGAGAAGGTCTTCACGGCCGTCTTGCCATCGGCATCCTTGTCCGTGAACCGCTGGTCGGTTGCGAGCACGCGCACATTGCGGATGATCGTTTCGGAAACCTTCAGCGGCGGACCATCGCCGCCACCATTGACCGTCTGGGTCAGCATCATGTCGACGTGGTCGCCCGGGAAGACGAAGCCGGCGACGCCGCTCGTCGAATTCACCGGAACCGTAATCGCGCGCATGCCGGGGCCAAGCGCCGCTGCAAGGAAGCCACGATCTTCGGGGCCGACGAGCGATCCGCGGGTGACTGGCTGGCCGGCAGCGATCGCATAGCGAACCACGGTTCCGGCGAGCTTGGTCGAATCGGGTTGGCCCTCGACATAATAAGCGCCCTGCATCAGCTCTTTCGGCCAGGGCTGCAGACTGAAGCTATCAGCGTCGATGATGGTGCCGACGGGAAGCGCCTTCTTGGCGACAAGCACCTTCGGTCCGACGGGCACGGTCGGTGCCGCCGCGGCCTGCTGGGCGCCGGCGCCCGCGAACATGTTCTTGGCCATCACGGCGGTCACCACCGCAATAACCAGAGCTCCAACCAGCAGAGCGAGCTTCTTCACATCCATGGCGCGATCGCCTCCCCAAGAAGGGCCACTTGAACAGCCTCACACATCAGACAAATTGGTTAAGAAACCGTTGGGTGAGAATCGCGAGTCCGCCGAATGCGATCGCGACTCCGTACGGAATTTCTGGACGACCCTCGCGCTTCTGCAGCCGGTGCCATCCGAGGATCAGAAGCGTCAGCGCGCCGCCGGCGAGAGACATCAAGACGAGAAATTTGATTGTTCCCACAGGCGGGAACCACAAAGCGAGTGCAGCTGCGAGCTTGACGTCGCCGCCGCCCATCATGCCGGCATAGAAGGCTCCAGCGAGAAGCAGAAAGACGACCGCCGCAGCAGTGACCTGAACAGCGAAGCCCGGCCACAGCGGCAGTGCGACCGATTCCCAATAGACCGGCGCGAGCAGTGCAACGGTGAGGGTGAGCCGGTTCGAAATCGTGAATGTGCGAACATCGACGACCGCCGCAAACACGAGGATCGCTGCGAGCGCTGCGAGCAGCAGGTCGGTAAATGTCGCATTGAACATACGCGACCACTAGACGGCCGGGCTTTCCAATTCGTAACCGGCGACGCGAATGATGGAATATGATGTCATTATCGTTGGCGGCGGGATTGCCGGCGCGAGCCTGGGTGCCGAAATCGCGGCCAAGCGCCGGACGCTGATTATCGAGGCCGAAGATCAATGCGGCTACCATTCGACCGGACGGTCGGCCGCATTCTATCTCGAAAGCTACGGCGGCGCTGAGGTCGCGAAGCTGACGCTGGCGTCGCGTGACTTCCTTGCCGATCCCCCGCCGGACTTCTCCGAGCGTGGCTTTCTCCACGTTCGCGGAGACTTGCACATCACTCGTGAGGGGCTGCCGGACATTCCGCTGACAGTGGAAACCCGGCCTGTCGAGCGCGACGAGCTCGAACGCCTCGTGCCAGGCATCAGGCCGGAATGGCGCCGCGCCCTCCTGGAGCCCGGTTGCGCCGACATCGAAGCGGCTTCGCTCCACGCCGCTTATCTCCGCCAGTTCCGGCGGCGCCGCGGCGAGATTGCAACGCGCGCGAGACTGCTAAGCGCAAGGCGACGCGGAGACCGGTGGACGGTCACGCTCGACGACGGCTCAACAATTTCGGCCGGACTTCTCGTCGATGCCGCGGGTGCGTGGGCGGACGTTGTCGCCGCCGCTGCCGAAGTGAAGCCGATCGGAATCGCCCCGAAGCGTCGGACGCTCGTCCAGCTTCGTGTGGGCCGCACGGGTCTGAAGGACCTGCCGCTCGTCGACGACGCGGACGGGACCTTTTATTTCAAGGGAGAGGGCGACAGCACCGTGTGGCTCAGTCCGCACGACGAGATCGAGAGCGACCCATGCGACGCGGCGCCCGAGGAGATGGACATCGCTATTGCGATCGACCGGTTTGAGAAAGTCGTCGATTGGCCGATCGAGCGATTGGAGCGGAGCTGGGCGGGCCTGAGGAGCTTCGCGCCCGATCGTCTGCCGGTCTACGGCTTCGACTCTCACGCGCCGGGTTTCTTTTGGTGTGCGGGGCAGGGCGGATTCGGAATTCAGACTTCGCCCGCGGCTGCGAAGCTCGCCGCTTCGCTACTCCTGAATGAAAGGCCTGCCGAGACGATCGCGGCCATCGACCCATCGATCTTCTCGCCGGCGCGCTTCGACCAGGCATGAAGATGGGGAGGCGCCGCATGCCGGGCGCCTCCCCCACCAACTTTCAAAACAGGGGAAACGAGAGTCGGTGTCGCTTCAAGTTAGGAAGGGATTCAATCGGCTCAAGTGAACTTCAGTTCATTAGAGCCGGTGATGCCGGCGCTGATCGTCCGCTTCGGTGCAGGCAAGCGCATCGACCCGGTCATTTTCAGGGTGACCGCTGTGTCCCTTCACCCACCTCCATTCGACGCGGTGCCGGTCGGCAGCTTCGATAAGCTCCTGCCACAACTCGGCATTCTTCACCGGCTTCCTGTCCGACGTCCGCCAACCGTTGCGCTGCCAATTGTGGATCCAGCGCGTGATCCCGTCGCGCACGTAAATGCTGTCCGTGTGGAGCTGCACGCGGCAGGGTTTCGTCAGCGCCTCGAGGCCGCGGATGGCGGCGACCAGCTCCATCCGGTTGTTCGTGGTCAGCGGCTCGCCGCCCGACAATTCCTTTTCCGTCTTTCCCATCCGAAGCAGTGCCGCCCAGCCGCCCGGGCCCGGGTTCCCGCGGCACGCGCCATCCGTGAAGATCTCGACCAGCGGGAGCTCAGCCATTCAGCCAACGAGCTCGCGCGGCAGCTTGAAAACCATCCGTTCGGGGCTGTGATCGGCGATCTCCTGGGTAAGATCGAACCGCTCGCCGAGCGCGTCGAGAACCTCGGTGACCAGCACATCAGGGGCCGACGCGCCGGCGGTCAGTCCCACGGTGCCCGGCTGACCGAGCCAATCCCAGTCAATGTCCGCCGCCCGTTCGATGAGGCGTGCCGGCACTCCCATGCGCTCCGCCACTTCGGCGAGCCGCAGCGAGTTGCTACTATTGGGCGCTCCTATGACGAGCATCCTTTCGCATTCGTTCGCGATCGCTTTCACCGCCCCCTGGCGGTTCGATGTCGCGTAGCAAATGTCCTCGCTCCTCGGGGCGCGGATCTCGGGGAAGCGGCGCTTGAGCGCTTTGACGATTGCCGCCGTGTCGTCGACCGACAGCGTGGTCTGGGTAAGGAAAGCCAGGATCGTATCGTCGGGCATGTCGAGTGCGGCGACGTCGTCCACGGTTTCGACCAGCGTGATCGATCCTGGCGGCACCTGGCCGAACGTTCCGATCACCTCTGGATGGCCGGCGTGGCCGATAAACAGGATGTGCCGCCCTTCCTGGATCAGCCGCTCGGCCTGCCGATGCACTTTCGACACGAGCGGGCAGGTTGCGTCGACATAGGTGAGGCGGCGCCCTTGCGCTTCCGCCGGTACCGACTTTGGCACTCCATGAGCGGAAAAGACGACCGGACGATCATCCGGAACCTCGTCGAGCTCGTCGACGAAGATGGCGCCGAGCCCGCGAAGGCGATCGACGACGAAGCGATTATGGACGATCTCGTGGCGGACGTAGACCGGTGCGCCGAATCGCTCGAGGGCGAGCTCGACGATCTGGATCGCGCGGTCGACGCCGGCGCAGAAGCCGCGCGGCGCAGCGATCAGGACCCGAAGAGGAGGACGGTTCAGCATTCGGAAAGGGCATGTAAGCCTTCGCTTGCAGCCATAGAAGGGCCTTCCTATGAACGCGCTCACTCGATTTTGCCCTGTTAAGGACCGTCCATAGTGAAGCTTCGCCTCGCCGCTCTTGCTGCCGTCATCCTGCTCAGCGCCTGCCGGCATGCTGGCGACATCACTGCCGAGAACGGCGGCGGCGTGTATGCGGTGCGCAGCGCCTGCCCGATCGCAGGCATTCCGGCCGGGACGGGCGACATCACGTTATTCAACCCGCCGGCAAGCACCGATTCCCGAGCGATCGATGTCACGGCGTCGATCACCGATCTTCGCGCAACCTGCCAGGATGCCGGCGATGACGTGGTATCGACGGCGACGTTCACGATCGTCGGCCTCCGGACTTCGCCCGGGCCAGCGCGCCAGGTCGTGCTGCCTTATTTCGACGTCGCCCTTCGCGGCGGCGGCACGATCTCGGCAAAGCAGGTCGGCCAGGCCGTGTTGAACTTCAGTGCGGGCAGCGTTCGCGCGTGGGCGCGCGTCCAGGCGTCGGTGCGCGTCAACCGCGCTGCCGCGACGCTTCCCGCCAATGTTCGCGCCATTCTGACCCGGCCGCGCAAGGCCGGCGAGACCGACGCTGCGATCGATCCGATGTCCGATCCAAGGGTTGCCAAGGCGGTCGCCGATGCGACGTTCGAGCATCTCGTCGGCTTCGAGCTCACCCAGGACCAGATCAAGTATAACGCGACGCGCTAACGCGTTGACTTAGCTGCGGAGCGCGGCCAAGGCACCCGCGTCGCCGGCAGGGCCCAGCCCGGCCGGAATGGCCGCACGGGAGAGTTCCGCCGTCGCCTTTGGCTGTGGCGGACGCCGAAGGAGCAACCGCCCCCGGAATCTCTCAGGCATCAAGGACCGTGCGCGCCTGACAGTCTGGAAAGCGTTCTCGCT
>DATCJM010000027.1:0-5379 GCA_036562805.1 Sphingomicrobium sp. | reverse complement strand
ATGTTGTAGCTGTTGCGGAACAGGCTCACGACCTGCTCCGCCTCGCCAAGGCGCATCAGGCCGTGGTCGACGAACACGCAGGTGAGTTGGTCGCCGATTGCCTCGTGGATCAGCACCGCTGCGACTGCGCTGTCGACGCCGCCTGAAAGGCCGCAGATCACTCGGCCGTTCCCGACCTGCTCCCGGATCTCGGCGATCTTCGCATCGCGGAAGCTCGCCATCGTCCAGTCGCCGCTGCAGCCGCAAACGTGGCGCACGAAGTTGGCGAGCAGCTTCCCGCCGTCGGGGGTATGCACGACCTCCGGATGGAACATGAGGCTGTAGCGCCTGGCTTCTTCGTTGGTCGCGATCGCGAAAGGCGCGCCTTCGGAAGCCGCGACCACCTCGAAGCCGGGCGCGAGTGTCTCGACCCGGTCGCCGTGGCTCATCCACACCTGGTGCTTCTCGCCAACCGTCCACAGGCCATCGAAGAGCGCGCTCGGCGCGACGATGTCGATGAACGCGCGGCCGAATTCGCGCTGGTCGGAAGCGACCACCTTGCCGCCGAGCTGCTGATGGAGGGTTTGCTGGCCGTAGCAGATGCCGAGCAGCGGAAGCCCGCTGTCGAACATCACCTGCGGCGCCTTCGGACTTTCCTCGTTCATCACCGATGCCGGGCCGCCGGAGAAGATCACGCCCTTTGGCTGGAGCCGGTCGAATGCCTCTTCGCTCGCGTTGAACGGGGCGATTTCGCAATAGACGCCCGCTTCCCGAATGCGGCGCGCGATCAACTGCGTGACCTGGCTTCCGAAGTCGACGACGAGGATGGATTGAGTGGGCTGGACCGTCATGGCGGGCCGATAGGGAGCAGCCGGCCAAGAGTAAAGTTCCGCAACGACACAAACAAATGCGCCGGACGCCTTTCCAGCGCCCGGCGCATCTGAACTCTAGAGACCTAAAGCTTAGTAGCGAGAATAGCCGTAGGCCGCATACGGGTTATTGTAGTTCGACCCGTAATAATTGTTGTACCCGTTGTAGCCGTAAGCGCCGGTCTCGAAGCTCACACCCATCACGAGTCCGCGCGGATCGGTCCGGCAGGAGAAGCCAACGGCGCCGCCGCCGTACGCACCGGACGAGGCCACGCCGCGAACGCGATAGCCGCCGCCGTTCCTGATCTCGATGCTGTTGATGCCGAGCACGCGCCCGCCGCCGTAGCCGCCGGCATAACCATAGCCGCCGTAGCCGCCGCCGAGACGCTGCTGAACCGCGGCAGTGCACTGGCTCGCGGCGACCTGGCTGCCGCCGGGCACGTTGTAGCCGTAATTGCCGTAATTGCCGGTCACGCTGTTGATGATCGAGCCGATGACGTTGCCGCCACCATAGCCGTAGCCGGGATAGCCGTAGCCACCATAGCCACCATAGCCGGGATAATATTGCGCCGCCGCGGGCGCGGCGCTGGCCAGCGCGGCAATTACGACGCCGCCTGCCAGAAACTTCTTGAACGCCTTCATGACCTTACTCCTCGCATGATCACGACTCGCCAGGCAAAACGCTCGGCGGCCATTTTCGGCCATTCTCATTACGCCGCTGCACCGGTTCTGAACTGCATGTTCCACTGCGGTTCAGCAAATGAACTCAGTCACTTAATCGGCATGTGATGGAAGGCTGTCCCAGCGCTTCAGGCGCCTCTCGCGGTTCCAGAGCTCCATTACCTGGCCGACGCCCCAGCGCTCGGCGATCGCAAGCGCCGCCGAATCCTCTTCCGCTTCGAATTCACGAAAGTGGTCGATGTGGCCGCTGTGCGGGTCGAAAAAGTAGAGCCGATAATAGCGCATCTGAGCGCCACCCCCCGGAGGCGGCTGAATTTTACCACCGATCGACAACAGCACCGAATCGGAGCTGTCTCGCTTGGCCCACATCGAGACCCGACCGGCTTAACCGCATTTGTGTCGTGTGGTGAACATAGCGTTTACCTTTTCGCCACGATTTAGCGGTTAAGCGGGGCGGAACCGCAAGGATCGTCATCGCACAGGATATGCGCATGCCCCTTCGTCTGCTCGACTCTTGGCTCGCTCGACAACCGATCTCGAGCAAGCTCAACGCGCTTGCCGCACTCACGATTACGCTGATCACCTTGGTGGTCAGCGTCCAGATCGTTGCCGCCTATGAAGGCCTTCAGGCGTTCGAGCGGACGCGCCAGCTCCATGCACGCGCCATTGCCAGCCTCAATCTCGAAAAGGACCTGGCGTCGCTCGAGCGCGATGTGTTCCATGCCGTCGCCGATCCGAACCCGACGACGATCAGTGCCGCGGATGGGAACATCGACGACCTGAAGACTTCTATCAGAAGCGCCGAAACCGCCGTGCAGGGCGAGCATCACGTCCAAGTTCATCAAGTGAGCGCTGCGGCCGAGCGGTACGATGCTCTTTTCGACGAGCTGAAGCCTTCGCTCGAGCATGGGAACAATAAAGGTGCCCTCGCCACCGCCGCGAAGCTCGCGGCCACTGGGCGTTTCATGGATCATACAATCGAAAGCATGCGCAACGACTACAAGGAAAAGGTCGGCGTCGAGGAAGCCGCCGTCGTTCGTGCCGGCGTCTACGACCTCGTCTTCATCACCCTTGCGGCCCTTCTGCTCGTGTTCGTCGCGCGCGTGATGACCAACAGGATCAGCCGCAGCGTTTCGGAGCCGCTTGCCCGCATGTCGGCAATCCTCGAGCGGCTGACCAGCCAGGATTATTCGGTCGACATCGATGAGTCGCAGCGGAGCGACGAAATCGGCGCTCTTGCGCGAGCGGCAATGGCGCTTCGCGAGACGGGGCTCGAAAAGGCTCAGCTCGAAGCGAGCGAGGCTCAATTGCGTGAGCGCGAAACCGAATCCTCACAGCGCGCAGAAGCCCAGCGCCGCGCCGCCCTCGCCGCAACGGCCGATGATTTCGAGAAGAGCGTGATGGACGTGGTGAACACTGTCGCCGCCATCGCAAACCAGATCGAAACCGGCAGCGAAGAGACGAGCGCCGCTGCCGAGCGGAGCCGCACAATCTCCTCTTCGGTGGCCGCGGCGGCAGGTCAGGCGAGCGGCAACGTGCAGGCGATGGCGGCCGCCACCCGGCAAATGTCGAAATCGATCGCCGAGGTTGCGCAGCAGGTTTCGCAATCGAGCTCGATCGCGCAGCGTGCCGTCGACAAGGCGCAGGACACGGACGAGATCGTTAGCGGCCTCGCGGAATCGGCCCAGAAGATCGGCGAAGTGATCGGCCTCATCCAGTCGGTTGCCGGGCAGACCAACCTGCTGGCGCTCAATGCGACGATCGAGGCAGCGCGCGCAGGCGAGGCGGGCCGCGGGTTCGCGGTCGTCGCGGGCGAGATCAAGAACCTCGCAGGTCAGACGGCGAGCGCGACTGCCGCCATCACCGATCAGATCATGTCGATGCAGCAGGTCTCGTCAGAAGCGGCCGAGGCGATCGCGCACATCCGGGGCACGAACGTCGAGCTGAACCACATCCTGAGCTCGGTCGCCGCGGCGGTCGAGGAACAGGCGATGGCGACGCAGCAAATCTCCGACAGCACGGTCGAGGTTGCTGCCGGCACCGACAATGTCGCGCAGAGCATCGCCGAGGTCCGTGAAGGCGCGAAGGCGACCGAAGTCGCCGCGCGCGACGGCCTTTCCGCAGCGAGCGAGCTCGCGCGGCAGGCGAACGGTCTCAAGGGCGAAGTCGAGCGATTCCTGCGCGACGTCCGCGCCGCCTGAACCTGATCAGGCGGCTTCGAACTCTTCCTCGGTCATCACCGGGCCGGAATCCTGACCCTTGGCCGCCACGTCACGGTCGACCAGCTCGATCACCGCAATCGGCGCGGCGTCGGACGCCCGGATGCCCGCTTTGATGACGCGGGTGTAGCCGCCGTCGCGGCCCGCATAGCGTGGCGCCAGCACGTCGAAGAGCTTGGCGAGCTGGGCATCGTCCATCAGCCGCGACTGGGCGAGACGGCGGTTCGAAAGGCCGCCATGCTTGGCGAGCGTGATCAGCTTCTCGACGTAGGGGCGAAGCTCCTTCGCCTTGGCCGTGGTCGTGGTGATCTGCTCATGCTTGATGAGCGCAGCCGCCATGTTGCGGAACAGGGCTGCGCGGTGGCTGGAGGTGCGCTGAAGCTTACGGCCGCCTACACGATGGCGCATGGTGTCTTCCTTTCGTTCGTCGGGGCTCCGTATCAGGTAAGCCCGGCCAGGCGCTGATCGGGGGCAGCGCTCAAACCCCACATGACAACGGCGAGCCTCAGCCCGCCGGACGGGTGAGCCTCAAGCGGAAATCCGCCGCTTAGTCAAGGTGCTGGCGGCCAGACGCCGGACCAGCGGAGTGAGTCCACGATGCGATGATGCATGGTAGGGCGAGCCGCTCTCCAGCTCCCTGCACAGACGCCGGTGGGCCTCGCCGAGGGCATGGTAGGGCAGGCCGGGGAGCAAGTGGTGGAGCGCGTGGTAGCGCAGGCCCACGGGCGCCCACAGCGCCGGAAGGGTGCCGGGCGGCGGCACGTTGACGCTGTCGAGGAACTGCGCGGTGACGCTCATCGGTTCTCCGTCATTCTCCCAAAGATGGGCGACCAGCGTCCGCACTTGGTTGAGGAACATGACCCCGGAAGCGACGCCGAGAAAGACGAGGAAATCCCGCAGCGGAATGACGCTCGTTGCGACCATTGCGAGCAAGGCAATCGCCCAGACGCTGCACGCGGTTTCCTGCCATGCCCAGTCGCGCGCGAACTCGCCTTCGGGCTTCGGGCGGACGAACTTGGGGTTAATCTGCAGCCCGGAGTAGCGGCCGACCACGATCGCCCGCAGCTTCGACGAAAACAGCGACAGCGGCGCGAGGACCCCGAACCGGATCAGCATCCCGATCGGCGCGAGCGCCGCCGCGATCATGAACACCGGCAGAGTCCACGGATGCATCAGCGCCAGCGGCAGATATTCGGGATCGTCGACGGTCCCGTAATAGCGCTTCGCATGGTGCTGGTTGTGGACGCCCTCATACATGAAGCTCGGCACCAGCAGCGGCACGCCGACCACCAAGTTCCAGGTGAGGCGGAAGCCTTTCACCGCGCCCTTCTTGATGTGCGTGAGCTCGTGGATGAACGAGCCGGCGCGATAGAGCGCGAGCACGGCCACCAACGCAGCGCCGACGGCCAGCCACTTGGGCTGGACGAACATCGCGGCGAACATCCCCGCATAGCCGAGCAGCGCCGAGCCGAGCATGTCTGCCCAGTAGATGCGGGCACTCGGCACGTTGAGTTCGCGCGTCAGGTTCGCGGCGGCCTTGAGCATCGCCGCATCGTCCTTTGCACGCGCGGGAACGTGCTGCGCGGGGGCAGCGCTATTCGTGCGCTCGATGGTCGCCGTCTTGCTCATAC
>DATCJM010000024.1:0-4093 GCA_036562805.1 Sphingomicrobium sp. | reverse complement strand
ATCTCGGCCGCGACCTGACCGACCTTCTGCTTGTCGATGCCGCTGATCTCGACCGTGTTCTGGTCGGGAGTCTTGACGTCGATGCCTTCGGGAACCGGGAAGTTCACGTCGTGGCTGTAGCCGAGCTGGAGACGCAGGTTCTTGCCCTGCGCCTGGGCGCGGTAGCCGACGCCGTTGATCTCGAGCACCTTGGTGAAGCCCTCCGTCACGCCGGTGACGAGGTTCTGCACGTTGGTGCGGGTCATCCCCCACGCGGCACGGTTGCGCTGCGCGTCGGTCAGCGGCGTCACGCGGATCTCGCCCTCGCCGATCTCATATTTCACGAGATCGTCGAGCAGCGGCATCGCCAGCGTGCCCTTCGGGCCTTTGACCGTCAGCGTGCCGCTTTCGACGGCGGCGGTAACGCCCGAGGGAAGCGCGATCGGTTTCTTGCCGATACGGGACATCAGAATACCTCCGCTAGCACTTCGCCGCCGACATTCTGCTCGCGCGCTTCGGCGTCCGACAGCACGCCGCGCGGGGTCGACACGATGATCGTGCCGAGACCGTTGCGGATGCGCGGAAGCTCGCGCGCGGCCGAATAGACGCGCCGGCCGGGCTTCGACACGCGCGCCAGATGATGGATCGCGGGCTGGCCCTCGAAATATTTGAGCTCGATTCGCAGGCCCTTCTGGCCGGCAAGCTCTTCTTCCGAATAGCCGCGGATGTAGCCCTCGCGCTGAAGCACGTCGAGCACGTGGACCCGCAAGTTCGACGCCGGCGTCAGGATCGAATCCTTCTTCGCCTGCTGGCCGTTGCGGATGCGGGTGAGCATGTCACCCAGGGGATCGGTCATCGCCATCCGTATTCCTTACCAGCTCGACTTGATGACGCCGGGAATCAGGCCCTTGTTGGCCAGCTCCCGAAGCATGATCCGCGACAGGCGGAACTTGCGATAATAAGCGCGCGAACGACCGGTCAGCTCGCAACGGTTGCGAATCCGCGTGGGATTCCCGTTGCGTGGCAGCTCGGCCATTTTCAGGCGCGCCATCAGGCGCTCCGTCTCGTCGTTCGACTCGTCGTTCGCGATCGCCTTGAGCTTCGCGTACTTCGCAGCCTGCTTTTCCGAGAGCTTCTTGCGCCGCTCGTTCTTGTTGATCGAACTCAGTTTCGCCATGACTTAAGTTCTTCTCCTAATCGAAGCAGACGCGCCCTCAGGCGGCCTGCTTCTGCTCCTCGGCCGGGAAGGGGAAATTGAACAGGCGCAGCAGCTCGCGCGCCTCTTCGTCCGTCTTCGCCGTAGTGGTTACAATGACATCCATGCCCCGGACCTTGTCGATCTGGTCGTAGTTGATCTCGGGGAAGATGATCTGCTCGCGAAGGCCCATGGCGTAATTGCCACGGCCGTCGAACGAGCGCGGATTGAGGCCGCGGAAGTCGCGAACGCGCGGAAGCGCAATCGTGACCAGGCGGTCCAGGAACTCGTACATGCGCTCACGGCGAAGCGTCACCTTGACGCCGATCGGCATGCCCTCGCGCAGCTTGAACTGGGCGATCGACTTCTTCGCCTTGGTGATCACCGGCTTCTGGCCCGCGATCTGCTGCATTTCGGCAGCCGCGGTCTCGACGCGCTTCTTGTCCTGCGTCGCGTCGCCCACGCCCATGTTGATGACGATCTTCTCGAGGCGCGGAACCTCCATCCGGTTCTTGTAACCGAACTTCTCGGTCATCGCCTTGACGATGCGCTCATCATAGTCGGCCTTGAGCCGAGGCTTGTAATTCGCCGGCTTCTTCGACGGCTTGTCGGCCACCTTCTCGGGCTTCGGCGCTTCGGCCTTCTCGACCTTCGGCAAAGCGTCGATCGCCTCGGCTTTCGCCTTCTTGGCCTCACCCACCAGCTCTACCTGGTCGGCCGCGGGCTCCTGCCCCTCTTCGACCTTCTTGTCTTCGTCAGCCATGGATCAGCTCTCCGGTCTTGGCCGCAACGCGAACCTTCTTGCCGTCGCGCACTTCGAAGCGGACGCGGCTCGGTTTGCCGTCGGCGGTCGCGATCGCGACCTTGGACATGTGCAGCGGCGCTTCCTTGCGCTCGATGCCGCCCTGCGGGTTGGTCTGGTCGGGCTTGCGATGACGCGCGTGGACGTTGATGCCCGACACGAGCACCTTGCCTTCCTTCGGCATCGCCTTGGTCACCTCGCCCGTACGGCCCTTGTCCTTGCCGCTGAGGACGACGACGCGATCGCCTTTCTTGATCTTCTGCGCGGCCATTACAGCACCTCCGGCGCAAGGCTGATGATCTTCATGTGCTTCTTGGCGCGAAGCTCGCGGACGACCGGGCCGAAGATACGGGTGCCGATCGGCTCCTCGTTCTTGTTGACCAGCACCGCCGCATTCGAATCGAAGCGGATCACCGAACCGTCGGGACGGCGGATGTCCTTGGCGGTGCGAACAATCACCGCACGGTGAACGTCGCCCTTCTTCACGCGGCCGCGCGGCGCGGCTTCCTTGACGCTGACGACGATGATGTCGCCGACGCCGGCGACGCGACGCTTCGACCCGCCGAGCACCTTGATGCACTGGACGCGCTTCGCCCCGCTATTGTCGGCAACGTCCAGGTTGGACTGCATCTGGATCATGGTTCGACCCTATCCTCTTTCAAATCTTCTCAGGCGTCCGCTTCGGCGACGTCTTCGGCCTTGGCCTTCTTGGCCCCACTGCCCTTTGCGCCCTTCGATTCCTTGGCCGGCTTCTCGGCCTTTTCCTCGGCGGGCGGCGACGGCTGCGGCGGTAGAGCCTCGGCAGTGTCGTCGATGTCCGACTTCTGCGCCCTGGCGGTGCCGAGGCGGTCGACGACGGTCCACGTCTTCAGCTTCGAGACCGGGGCGCACTCCTCGATGCGCACGATCTCGCCCGTGTGGAACTCGTTCGCCGCGTCGTGCGCATGGTACTTCTTCGACAGCTTGATGATCTTGCCATAGAGCGGGTGCTTAACCCGCCGCTCGACACGGACCACGACCGTCTTGTCACCCTTGTCGGACACCACGGTGCCGGTGAGGACGCGCTTGGGCATCTCAATAGTCTCCTACGCCTTGGCGTTCTGCGTGCTGGCGCGTTGGTGCTGCAGCGTCTTGATGCGAGCGATGGTGCGGCGGACTTCGCGCACCCGGCTCGGCTTCTCGAGCTGGTTCGTTGCCGACTGGAAGCGCAGGTTGAACTGCTCGCGCTTCAGCTCGCCAAGCTGCTGCTGCAGCTGGTCGTCGGTCTTCTGCTTGAGATCGTCGATCGCAGGCATGTTACTTTTCCTCCGCCGCAAGGCTCTCGCCGAGGCGGGCGACGACCTTCGTCTTGATCGGAAGCTTCTCGGCGGCGCGCGAGAAAGCTTCCTTGGCCACCGAACCGGGCACGCCGTCGAGCTCGAACAGAATCCGGCCCGGCTTCACGCGAGCGACCCAGAATTCGGGCGAGCCCTTGCCCGAGCCCATGCGGACTTCGGCCGGCTTCGAGCTGACCGGCACGTCCGGGAAGACCCGGATCCAGAGCCGGCCGGCGCGCTTCATGTGACGCGTGATCGCGCGGCGGGCCGCTTCGATCTGGCGCGCGGTGATCCGCTCCGGCTCCATGGCCTTGAGGCCGAAAGCGCCGAAGTTGAGCTCGGTCCCGCCCTTGGCATTGCCGTGGATGCGGCCCTTGAAGGCCTTGCGGAACTTGGTGCGCTTGGGTTGCAGCATCTCTTCTTACCTTCCGCTTACCGGTTGCCGCGCTCTTCGCGCGCCGGGCGCACGCCGGAGGTCTGAGCCTCCATCATCAGTCGATCCTGGGCGAGCGGATCGTGGGCGAAGATCTCACCCTTGAAGACCCACACCTTCACGCCGCAGACGCCGTAAGCGGTGTGCGCTTCGGCCTCGGCATAATCGACATTGCCGCGCAGCGTGTGCAGCGGAACGCGGCCCTCGCGGTACCATTCGGTGCGCGCGATTTCGGCGCCGCCGAGACGGCCGGCGCAGGTGATACGAATGCCTTCCGCTCCGAGACGAAGCGCCGACTGGACCGCGCGCTTCATTGCACGGCGGAACGCGATGCGGCGCTCGAGCTGGTCGGCGACGCCCTGCGCGAC
>DATCJM010000017.1:0-5229 GCA_036562805.1 Sphingomicrobium sp. | reverse complement strand
GAAGGACATCTTCCCCGATAACTGGATCTACATCCACGATTCGAAGGTGAAGGTCGGCCGAATCCAGAACTTCCGCAGCTGGTCGCCTGAAATGGTCCCGGATCCCGGCCTCGCCTGCGTCGGCCTCGAATATTTCTGCTTCGAGGGCGACGGCCTGTGGACCTCGAAGGACGAGGACCTGGTCGAGCTCGCGAAGAAGGAAATGGCGATTCTCGGCCTCTGCGATCCCGCCGACGTCGAAGGCGGCGTGGTGGTTCGCCAGGAGAAGGCTTACCCCGTCTACGACGACCAGTATCGGGAGAACGTGGAAGCGATCCGCGAGGAGCTGGAGACCGCATACCCGACGCTTCACCTGGTCGGCCGCAACGGCATGCATCGCTACAACAACCAGGACCATGCGATGATGACGGCGATGCTGACGGTCCGGAACATCCAGGCCGGCCGCCGCGCCTACGACATCTGGGCCGTCAACGAGGACGCCGAATATCATGAGGCGGGCGACGAGGGCGAACAGGCTGCTCTCGCATCCGAACGTCTGGTTCCGCAGCGCATGAGGGCTGCATGACCGCGCTGCTCGACCAGATCTATCTACGATACATCGCTGCGAGCGCCGTCTCGCTAGGCGTCGATTTCGCCGTCTTCATGGTGGCGCTCTCGATCGGCGTTCCACCGGCGCTTGCGGCGGCCTGCGGCTACATCGTCGGAATCGTCAGCCACTGGCTGATTTCGAGCCGGATGGTGTTTGTCGGCCATGTCGCCGAGAGCGCGACCGGACGCCGCCAGCAGCAGGCGCTGTTCCTGCTTTCCGCGCTCGTCGGGCTTGGAATTACGACCGGGATCGTCGGGATCGGCACCTGGTACGGACTCGATCCCCGCATCGCCAAAGGCTTTGCGATCATCGTCAGCTTCCAGGCGACCTACGTGCTGCGCAAGAAAGTCGTGTTCGCGTGACGACCGAATCCGACAGGCTTCCGCCGCGGCGCGAGCTGCTGATCGTCATCGGGATCTGGCTATTCGTCAGCTGCTACATGACCTGGAACGCGCAATTCGCGCTTGCGAACCGGATGTTCCCGGATCCCGACGATGCGATGCGCCTCGTCCAGGTCCGCGACTGGCTCGCCGGACAGAGTTGGTTCGACGTCACGCAATATAGGCTGAGCCCGCCGTGGGGCGGCCCGATGCATTGGTCGCGGATCGTCGACGTTCCGATCGGCGCGGTCGAGCTGCTGTTCCGCCCGTTCGTCGGCCAATTCGGCGCCGAGACGGCGGCGCTGATCATCGTTCCCCTGCTCACGCTCGGGATCACCATGCTGCTCGTCTATCGGCTTGCGGCGGAGCTCACCGACAATTCGGCGACGCTTCTCGCTGTGGTTGCCACGCCTGCGTCGCTCGGCGTTCTCAAGCAGATGCGGATCATGCGCATCGACCATCATGGCTGGCAGATCGTGCTGGCGCTTGTCGCCATGCTTGCGATCCTCGACGTGAAAAGGCCGGTTCGGAGCGGCATCATCGCCGGCGTCGCCCTCGCTTTCTGGCTCAATATCTCGATCGAGGGCCTGCCCTTCGCCGCGGCGATCGGCGCGTGGTTCGGCTTCGAATGGCTGCGCGACGCCTCCGCCGGGCGGCGGCTGAAATCCTATCTTGGCGCACTCGCGCTCGGCAGCCTCGTGCTGTTCGTCGGCACGCATGCGCCATCGGTGTGGCTCAGCCATCCGCACGACGCGCTCAACGATGCGCATCTCGCGGCCTTCGGCGCTGCCTGGCTGTGCTGCCTTGCTGCGGTCCGTCCGACCGTCGCCGATCGACGCGTTCGCTTCGGCCTCCTCGCGCTTGCCGGCCTCATTGCCGGCGCGGCGATGTTCGCCGTCGATGCGCATGCGCTTGCCGGACCATTTTCGTCGCTCGACCCGCTCGTCCGTTCCTACTGGTACAATGGCGTCGACGAGGGCCGACCCGTTTGGGAGCTCGCCTGGAACGATGCGGCCGCGGGGCTCGCACAGCCGGTAGTCGGCCTGGTCGGCGCGCTGTTTGCCATTTCGCGGACGAAGGGCGAGCAGCGCTACGCCTGGATCATGTTCGCCTATCTGCTCGGCGCGATCACGCTCTCGGCGATCTTCGTGATCCGCGAGGCGACGACCGCAAGCGTGCTGAGCCTCGCCGGCACCGCTTACATGTGCGAAGTCGCGCTGCGCCGGGCGCGCAAGCTCTCGATCATGCCGGTCCGGGTCGTCGCGACCACGGCTGCGCTGACGATCATGGCTCCGGCCTATGCCGCCCCTGCGCTGGTGATGCCGGCGGACCCGCGGCTCATCAAGGCGATGGGCGAGTCCGACTCATGCCTGAAGCGGAACGAGCTCGACAAGCTCGGCGCGCTTCCGGTGAGCAATCTCGCGACGCCGCTCGACATCACGCCTGCCATGCTCGCCGGAACGCCGCACCGGATGATTGCTGGCGGTTATCATCGCAATGACGCCGGGATTCACGACGTCATCCTGCTCTTCATGGGGCCGGTCGATCAGGCACCGGCGATCCTCAGGCGCAGGCATATCGATTATGTCGTTTTCTGCCCCCACACGCCGGAATCAATCTGGTGGTCGCGCCATGGGCCGCAGGGTCTCTCAGCCATGCTCAACGCCGGCAAGGTGCCGCAGTGGCTGGAGCCGGTCGATCTTCACACGCGCGGCCTACGCATCTGGCGCTTCCGCGCCGACCGAGCGCACGGCTGACGACCACCGTTAAGAAGCTGTAATCCGCACCTCTTCGCATGGACAAATGACCGGCGGCCGTTAGGACCGCGCCGGCGAGGATTGCAGGTTTGTGACAAATGGGGGTTGAAGCCAGTTCGGCGAGCGACGTCGACGTCGAGCCGCGCCCGTGGTGGGAATCGCGGACGTGCCTGGTCCTCGTCGTGCTGGCGACGATGATCCCACTGCTCTACCCGCCCATTCCGCCCCTGGTCGACCTGCTGGGCCATATGGGCCGGTACCGGGTCGAGCTCGACCTCAATCATTCGCGCTGGCTCCAGCAATATTATGACTATCACTGGGCGGCGATCGGCAATCTCGGCGTCGACCTGCTGGTCATTCCGCTGGGGCAGGCATTCGGGCTCGAAGCTGCCGTCAAGCTGATCGTATTGGCGATCCCGCCGCTGACCGCCGCCGGCTTCCTGTGGGTCGCGCGCGAAGTTCACGGCCGGATTCCCCCCACAGCCTTCTTCGCGCTGCCTTTCATCTACGGATTTCCGTTCCTGTTCGGCTTCGTCAATTTCGCGCTCTCGGTCGCGCTTGCATTCCTCGCCTTCGGCCTGTGGCTGCGGCTCGGACGGCTGGAGCGGACGACGCTTCGGGAATGGCTGTTCGTCCCGATCTCGCTCGTGGTCTTCTTCTGCCACACCTACGGTTGGGGCCTGCTCGGACTGATGTGCTTTTCGGCCGACGCGGTGCGACTGCACGATCGCGGCCGTAGCTGGTGGCGCGCGGGGATCGAGGCAGCGCTGCGGACCTCCGTGATGGCATTTCCGATCCTGATCATGCTGATCTGGCGCAGCGAGACCCACGGCGGCCACACCATCGACTGGTTCGACTGGAAGGTGAAATGGGTCTGGATCTATTCGGCGCTGCGCGACCGGTGGGAGCGGTTCGACATCGGCTCGCTGATCGTCCCCGCGCTTGTTTTTCTCTATGCGATCGTCAGCCGCAAGTTGGCGCTGTCGCGCAACCTCGCTTTTTCCGCGATCGTGCTTGCGGCTTCATTCGCGATCATCCCGCGGATCGTGTTCGGCTCGGCTTACGCCGACATGCGCCTGGTCCCCTATTTGATCGCCGTCGTCCTGCTCGCGATCCGTTTCCGCGATGTGCCGCATCGCAAGACCGCACAGGTGCTGGCGGTGCTTGGTCTCTTGTTCTTCACGACCCGCACGGCCGCTAACACGATCAGCCTCGGGATGGCGGGCGCCGACCAGAAAGCGAAGATGCACGCGATCGACGTGATGCCCGAGGGCGCCCGCGTCATTACCCTCACCGGCATGACGTGCACCGCTTATTGGCCGCTTCTGCGCAACAGCCACATGGGCGCGCAGGTGATCGTCCGCCGCGATGGCTTCTCCAACGACCAGTGGCTTCTCGAAGGCGTGAACCTGCTCGACCTCAAATATCGCGCGGCGGGCTATTTCGCCGCCGATCCGTCGCAGCTGGTGCGGCCAAACCGTTGCCGCGACCCGCTCCATCGCACGATCGACGAATCGCTGGCGGCGCTCCCACGCAACGATTTCGACTATGTCTGGCTGATCGACGTGCCGCCTTACGATCCGAGCCTGGTGGCAGGATTACAGCCGGTCTGGCGCGGTCCGGGGTCGATCCTCTATCGTCTCCATTGATGACAGCACTTTCGATCGTCGTTCCGTGCTTTAACGAGGAAGCGTGCCTGCCGGCGCTCCACGAGCGGCTGAGCGCGGCGGCGCGCAACTCCGTCGGCGACGATTACGAGATCGTATTGGTCAACGACGGTTCGCGCGATCAGAGCTGGGCGCTGATGCGGACGCTCGCTTCCAGCGATCAGCACCTGCTCGCCGTCAACTTGTCGCGCAACCACGGCCATCAGCTCGCGCTGACGGCTGGGCTCGACCTGTGCCGCGGCGACATGATCCTGATCATCGACGCCGACTTGCAGGACCCGCCCGAGCTGCTGCCCGAGATGATCCGCGTGATGCGCGACCAGGACGCCGACGTCGTCTACGGCGTGCGCAAGAGCCGCGCCGGCGAAACGGCGTTCAAGCGAGCGACCGCGCACGGCTTCTACCGCCTGCTTTCACGCGCGACCGACGTCGACATCCCCCTCGACGCTGGCGACTTCCGGCTGATGAGCCGGCGCGCGCTCGATGCGCTTCTCGCAATGCCCGAGCAGGCGCGCTTCATCCGCGGCATGGTCGCGTGGATCGGGTTTCGCCAGGTGCCGTTCGCTTATGACCGGCAGGAGCGCTTCGCCGGCGAGACCAAATATCCGCTTAGCAAGATGATGCGCTTCGCGCTCGATGCGCTGACCGGCTTCTCGTCGGCGCCGCTCAAGCTCGCGACCCATGTCGGCCTCGCGCTGTCGGTCGGATCGGTGCTCCTGATCCTCTACATTGCCTACGCCTGGGCGGCCGGACGCAATGTCCAGGGCTGGACGTCGCTGATGCTGGTCGTCCTCGTCGTCGGCGCCGTCCAGATGTTCGTGCTTGCGCTGATGGGC
>DATCJM010000011.1:0-4473 GCA_036562805.1 Sphingomicrobium sp. | reverse complement strand
GCGCAGGTTGCCGGAGACGGTGCTTTCGTAGGGTGGCTTGAACCCCTTGAGGATCCGGCTGCCCGCGGTCGTGTCGACACCGCGCGTCGCGAACAGATCCTTGATGCCGAGCGGAATTCCGGCGAGCGGACCTGTGGATTTGCCGTTATCCGCAGCCTCCGCCGCTGCAAGAGCATCTTCCGGCGTCTCGACGGTATAGGCATTGAGCGACTTCGCCGCCGCAACCGCTGCGTTGAACGCCTCGGCAATCTCGCGCGCCGTGAACTCACGCGACCGCAACCCGTCGCGGAGCTCCGCTATCGTCTTTGAGGTGAGTTCGCTCACTCGATCACCTTGGGCACGGCGAAGAAGCCGTGCTGCGCCTCGGGCGCGTTGGCGAGTACTTCGTCGCGGATGTTGCCGTCGGTGACGACGTCGTCGCGCAGGCGAAGCTTCTGGTCGATGACGGTCGCCAGCGGCTCGACGCCGTCGGTGTTCACCTCGGCCAGCTGCTCGACCCAGCCGAGGATGTTGTTGAGCTCGGGCGCGAGGCGCTCGATCTCCTCATCGCTCATCGCGATGCGGGCGAGCTTGGCGATGTGGCGCACCTGTTCGGTCGAAACGGACATGCCGGGCGCGATAGCGACGGTGCCTGGGAGCGGCAAGCGGCCTAGCGGCCGAGAAGTGCCCTCACCTCGCCGGCCTTGAGCGCATTCCATGCCGCCAGCTGCCGGTCCGCCTCGCCCTTGAGCTGGACGAACTCTTGGCTCTCCTGGACCGTCGGCGGATAATCGCCGTCATCGACCAGCGAGCCCAGCGCCGCGATCATGTTGTTGAGCTGGATCGGATAGTTGAGCGCATCCTCCGATGCATGGGCGCGCGGCTGGACTAGCACCTCCTCGATCGCGGTCATCTGCGCCGTGACCGGATCGATCCGCGGCGCGAGCGCCGGCCGCGAGGCCTTGAGCGCATTCAGCCGGTCACGCTGCGCGCGGATGTCGAGCACCGCCTTGTCGACCGCGTCGAGCTCGGCGTTGATCTGGCGGTGAAGCTCGAACTGGGCGCGGAGCGCCTCGGGCGTGGCCGTGCCGCGCGGGTCTGGCTCGATCACGAACGGCCGCGTCTGGCTTTTGCCGTCGACGGTCAGGCGCACCTGGTAATTGCCCGGAAGCGCGCGCGGCCCTTCGACGCTTCCGGCCCACAAAGGCGAATGCGGGATCGCCGTCGCGCTCGGATAGCGCATGTCCCAGACGAAGCTGTTGAGCCCGGCGTAATGGGTCAGCTTGGGCTTGGGCGGACCTTCATCCTCCTCCTCTTCGGCTGCAGCCTGTTCCTGCTCGCCCGGCACCGCCTTGGCAGGGGCGTTGGGCCGCGGACGCGCGGGCGCGGGCTTGCCCTGCTCCTTCGGCTCGGCCTGCGGGATCGTCGCGATCACGTTGTTCTGGGCATCGAGGATTTCGAGCTTGATGCGCGAAGCGAGCGGATCGGGCGCCTTGTCCTTCTTGTCCGAATCGTCCTTCTTCGCGCTTTCGTCCTCGCGCGGCGTTCCGAACGATGGCGACAGCCAGTAATCGATCACCGCGCCGTCCGGCGGATTCGCGCCGCCGAAGTAGCGCAGCCCGCGCACGAAGCTCGGGTAAGTCGTGTGATTGGCCGGCTGAGGGGCGAACAGATAGGCTTTGGTCGCCTGCACCGAATCCGACCACTGCCGGACCGGCGCGAGGTCGTCGAGCACCCAGAAGGCGCGGCCGTGGGTCGCGAGCGCGAGCGAATTGCCGTGGACGGTGAGGTCGTGGACCGGGACCACCGGCAGGTTCAGCTGCAGCGGCTGCCAGCTGCCGCCGTCGTTGAACGAGACGAATACGCCCTTCTCGGTCCCCGCATAGAGCAGCCCGGCCCGTGCCGGATCGACCCGAATCGCATGGACATAGGCATCGTCCGGAATTCCGGCCGTGATCGGGACCCAGGTCCGGCCGTAATCGCCGGTCTTGAACGCATAGGGCCTGAAGTCGTCGAGCCGGTGGCGATCCGCCGCGATGTAGGCGGTGCCCGGGTGCGCGGCGTCGACCTCGATCTGGTCAACCGTCGCCCATTGCGGCATTTGCGGAGGCGTGATGTTGGCCCAGTGGCCGCCGCCGTCGCGGGTGAGCTGGATCAGGCCGTCATCGGTGCCGACCCAGATCTCGTTGGCATCCGCTCCGTCGGCGACCGAGAAGATCGTGTCGTAGATCTCGACGCTGGTATTGTCCTTGGTCAGCGGCCCGCCCGAGGATGCCTGCTTCGACTTGTCGTTGCGCGTGAGGTCGGGCGAAATCGCGGTCCAGCTCGCGCCCTGGTCGGTTGACTTGAACAGCTGCTCGGCGCCGAAATAGAGCGCGTGCGGGGCATGGCGCGAGACCATGATCGGCGCCGTCCACTGGAAGCGATGCTCGAGGTTGGCGGGCGCCCAGCCCATCGAGTTGCGCGGCCAGGGGGTGATTTCGCGCGTCATCCCGGTGCGGTGATCGTAGCGCGTGATCTCGGCGTCATAACCACCGGCATAAACGATGTTCGGATCGGTCGGATCGGGAACGATGTAGCCGCTCTCGCCGCCGCCGACCTCGTAATAATCCTGGATTCCGACGCCGCCCTCATCCCCGGCCGAGGCAATCGAGACGGAGGTGTTGTCCTGCTGGTCGCCGTAGAGCCGGTAGGGGAACTGGTTGTCGGTCGCGATGTGATAGAATTGCGCGGTCGGCTGGTTCATCTCGCTCGACCAGGTGTCGCCGCCGTCGACGGTCACCGTCGCGCCGCCGTCGTTGCCGTTGATCATGCGCTTGGGGTCGGTCGGGTCGATCCACAGCTCATGATCGTCGCCGTGCGGCGTGCGCAAATTCTTGAACGTCTTGCCGGCGTCGGTCGAGCGGTAGAGCGCCGTGTTGAGGACGTAGACGGTGTCCTTGTCCTTCGGATCGGCGAAGACCGTGTTGAAGTACCAGGCGCGCTGCCGGTACTGGTTCTTGTCGTTGATCAGCTTCCAGCTCTTGCCGCCGTCGTCGGTGCGGTAGAGCCCGCCTTTCGCCGCCTCGATCATCGCATAGACCCGGTTGGGGTCGGTCGTCGGCGCGACATTCACGCGGCCGAGAATTCCCTCCGGAAGGCCGTTGCCGCTGAGCCGAGTCCAGGTCGATCCGCCGTCGGTCGATTTGTAAAAGCCGCTGCCCGGCCCGCCGCTCTCCATGATCCACGGCTTGCGGTAGGCCTGCCACATCCCGGCATACATGACTTGCGCGTTGCCCGGCTGGAACGCGACGTCGACGCCGCCGGTCTTCTCGTCGACATAGAGCACCTTCGACCAGCTCTTGCCGCCGTCGGTCGAGCGGAAGATTCCGCGCTCGGCATTGTCGCCGAACGGATGTCCGAGCGCGGCAACGAACAGGCGGTTCGGGTCCTTCGGATCGACGATAATCCGGCCGATTACCTGCGTGTCGCGAAGCCCCGCGAAGCTCCAGGTCTTGCCGGCGTCGGTTGATTTAAAGAGGCCGTTCCCGGTGACGACATTGCCGCGGATATTGGTCTCGCCCGTGCCGACGTAGAGGACGTCGTGGTTCGACGGCGCCACGGCAATCGCCCCGACCGCAGGCGAAGCCTCGGGGAACTTGTCCCACAACGGCTTCCAGGTCATCCCGCCGTCGGTCGTCTTCCACAGGCCGCCTGAGGCCGACCCGAAATAGAAGGTGGTCGGATCGCCCGGAACGCCGGCGACGCCCGTCGCCCGGCCGCCGCGGAAGGGCCCGACGAGCCGGTACTTCAACCCCTCGAGCGGCTTGAGCTGTGCCGGGGCTGCGGTCGCGTTCGTCGCGGCCGCCGAGACATGGACAGGAACGAGCGCGCTGCACGCCAACAGGACGAGCGCGAACCGCGAAGGATTATGCATCGATGGGAGCCCCTTGCACGAAAGTCGTCGAGCAGGGCGCTTAACATTCGGGTGAGCGGCTGAATAGGTGGCGAATGACAACGCGACGCGACGCGCCGCAGCGGTCGAGGCTCAGTCGTCGACCGGCTTGTTGAGCCCGTGCCAGAAGGCGATCGGTCCGCCGCAGATGGTCGCGACATCGACGCGGTCCTGCCCGAGCAGCACGGCGCCCGCGATGCCCGAGATGAACCACACGCATATCGCACCAAGGATGTACGGTTTCATCGTTCCACTCCTCGCTCGACGACCCACGCACGCGCCTCGAGCGATGCGAGCCTAGACACGAAAGTGTTTAAAAGCCGTGTCCGCGTGGAAACGGCTTGTTTACCATGTTCACCGAAGGTGCGGCGGACCCCGGGGGAGGCCGCGTGTTCGCATCGGATCGAGGGCATGGATTGTGGGTGCGGGACCGGCGGCTTCGAGCAAAGCTCGTCGCGGCTGGCCTGCTGGTGCTTTGCGCGCTGTTCATGTTCGTCGATCCGCGCACGCCACCGATCATCATCTGGGATGAATCGCGTCTGGCGGTGAACGCGCTCGAG
>DATCJM010000008.1:0-13815 GCA_036562805.1 Sphingomicrobium sp. | reverse complement strand
CCGACTTGATCGCGTCGGGCGTGTAGCGGACGTTGTGATGGCCCTCGAACGACGAGCGCAGGCCGGCGATGATCTTGATCGTGTCCTCGATCGTCGGTTCGTTGACGTCGATCTTCTGGAATCGACGGAGCAGCGCCCGGTCCTTCTCGAAGTGGTTGCGAAACTCCTTGTAGGTCGTCGAGCCGATGCAGCGGATCGCGCCGCTGGACAGCGCCGGCTTGAGAAGGTTCGATGCGTCCATCGCGCCGCCTGACGTCGCCCCGGCGCCGATCACGGTGTGGATCTCGTCGATGAAGAGAATTGCGTTGGGCAGCTTCTCGAGCTCACCCACGACCGATTTCAGCCGCTCCTCGAAGTCGCCGCGATAGCGCGTTCCGGCGAGCAAAGCGCCCATGTCGAGCGAATAGATCGTCGCGCCTTTGAGCACCTCGGGAACGTCGCCCTCGACGATCTTGCGCGCAAGACCTTCGGCGATCGCGGTTTTCCCGACGCCGGGCTCACCGACGTACAAAGGATTGTTCTTCGAGCGGCGGCAGAGAATCTGCACGGTGCGCTCGACCTCGGGCATGCGCCCGATCAGCGGGTCGACCTTGCCGGTGCGGGCCTTCTCGTTGAGGTCGATGGTGAACTGCTTGAGCGCGGATTCCTTCTTCCCGCCTTCCTTCTCGGTCTTCTCCTCGATCCCTTCGGGCGGACGCGCTTCGGCCGAGCTTTCGCCCTTGCCGACCCCGTGGCTGATGTAGGTGACGGCATCGAGGCGGCTCATGTCCTGCTGCTGCAGGAAATAGACGGCGTAGCTTTCACGCTCGGAGAAGAGGGCGACGAGGACGTTGGCGCCGGTCACTTCGTCGCGGCCCGATGACTGGACGTGGAGGATTGCGCGCTGGACGACGCGCTGGAAGCCGCTGGTCGGAGTCGGATCGGTCGCGCTGTCGGCGACCAGGGCGCCGAGCTCGTTGTCGAGATATTGTTTCACTGAAGCGCGAAGCTCATCGCGGCTGACGCCGCAGGCAGTCATCACCTTCGACGCATGCTCGTCGTCGATAAGCGCGATCAGCAGATGTTCGAGGGTCGCATACTCGTGCCGGCGCTTGCTGGCCTCCCCCAATGCATTGTGGAGGGTCTGTTCGAGTTCGCGAGCGAAACTAGGCATTTAGATTGATACTCCCGCACCCGCGGGGAGGCCGCGAGCCTTCCATTCGAATGTCATATGCCCGGACGCGGCAATCAAGGCCCCGGTTCCGGCTTTTCCCCAGATTATCGTAACGGGAGATGTTCGCGGGGTGAACGCGGGCTCAGGAAGGCTTCTTGAACAGCTCGTCGGCGGCGGAGCGATGCGCTTGCGCGCGCTCCATGTGCGCTTGGACGCGCCCGATTTCGTCTTTCAGCGCATCGATTCGGGAGTGCAGCTCCTCGATCGACATCGGATCGAGGTCCTGCTTTCCGAGCGCAACGAGCGGATCGTCGGGCTTGCTCGGGAACAGCTCATCCAAATCCATGGCAGAGTCGTTGACCCGACCCTTCACGATGTCAATAAGCCACGGCAGGTGAGCAGCTCGGTCCCGACCTCGATGAAAGCGGTGATCGCGCCGCCGGATGGCGGCGAGCTGGTGCTTGTCGACCGGCCGGTTCCGACGGCCGGCCCGGACGAAGTGCTGGTGAAGGTCGCAGCAGCGGGCGTGAACCGGCCCGACATCCTCCAGCGCAAGGGCAATTATCCGCCGCCGCCCGGCGCGCCGGACATCCTCGGCCTCGAGATTGCTGGCGAGGTCGTCGCCGGGCCGGACGAGCTGATCCGCCGCAACGTCTGCGCCCTGGTCGCCGGCGGCGGCTATGCCGAATATTGCATTGCGCCGGTCGGCACCTGCCTGTTCGTGCCCGAAGCGCTGTCGCTGATCGAGGCGGCGGCGATGCCCGAGACCCTCTTCACCGTCTGGGTCAATCTGTTCGAGCGCGGTTTCGCGGCCGACGGCGACTGGGTGCTGGTCCACGGTGGGACCAGCGGCATCGGGACGATGGCGATCGCGCTGGGGAGGTTGTTCGGGCTGAAGGTCATCGTCACCTGCGGGACCGACGGGAAATGCGCGCGGGCAATGGAGCTCGGCGCGCATGCGGCGATCAATTATCGCGAGCAGGATTTCGTCGAGGAAGTGCATCGGGTGACGAGCCGGGCGGGCGTCAATGTCGTCGTCGACATGGTCGGCGGGGATTATGTCCCGCGCAATCTCGCCTGCCTGGCCGCCGAGGGGCGCCATGTGTCGATCGCCGTGCAGCGGGGAGCGACGGCCGAGGTGCCGATCTTCGACGTGATGCGCCGCCGTCTGACGCTCACCGGCTCGACGCTCCGCCCGCGCTCGATCGAATTCAAGACGATGGTCGCGGATGAGATCGCGAAGACTGTCTGGCCCTATGTCGACGGCGGCCGGCTCAAGCCGGTGATCGACAGCAGCTTTCCGCTCGCCGACGCGGCAGGGGCGCACGCGCGGATGGAATCCGGCGAGCATGTCGGGAAGATCGTGCTGGAGGTGGGTCAATGACCGACAGTTTGATCCTTCACGAATATGCCGAATCGGGAAATTGCTACAAAGTCCGCCTGACCGCCGGGTTGCTCGGCATTCCGCTCGAGCGGCGCGAATATGACATATTGAAGGGCGAGACCCGCACGCCGGAGTTCCTGCGCGACGTCAATGCGAACGGGCGCATCCCCGTGCTGCAGGACGGCGACCGCTTCATCCCGGAGAGCAATGCCGCCTGCTATTACATGGCGGACCCGTCGCGACTGATCCCCACCGACCGGTTCGATCACGCGGACATGCTGCGGTGGATGTTCTGGGAGCAGTATAATCACGAGCCGAACATTGCGACGCTGCGGTTCTGGATGCATGAAATCGGCGTCGACAATCTTTCGGACGCGCAGCGCGCGCAGCTGGGCACCAAGCGGGAGGGCGGGAATGCCGCCCTCAAGCTGATGGACGAACATCTGGGCGATCGCGACTGGATCGTCGGCGACGACATCAGCCTCGCCGACATCTGCCTCTTCGCCTATACCCATGTCGCGGGCGACGCGGATTTCCGGCTCAATGCCTATCGCCATGTCTGCGAATGGGTCGAGCGCGTGAAAAAACAGCCGAATTACGTGCCGTTGGACGCTTGAACGTCCTTGCCGCTGCGGCGGCGGAGGTCTACATCGCGCGCCGACGCCGGCCGCTCCCAAGAAGGGGCGGCCCAATTTGTTTGTAAGAACGGAGATATCCCAGTGGCGCAGCCCCTGATGCCCCATGCGACCGCTTCCTGGCTGGTCGAGAACAGCTCGCTTACCTTCGAGCAGATCGCGGAGTTTTGCGGTCTCCACATCCTCGAGGTCCAGGCGATTGCCGACGACACGGCCGCGACCAAGCTGACCGGCCGCGACCCCATCCGCGCGGGTGAGCTCACGCATGAGGAGATCGAGAAGGGCCAGAACGACCCCGACTACAAGCTCCAGATGTGGAAGGCGCCGGAGGCTGTGCGCCGCACGCGCGGCCCGCGCTACACGCCGGTGAGCAAGCGGCAGGACAAGCCCGACGGCATCGCCTGGATCATCAAGAACCACCCGGACGTCACCGACGGCCAGATCAGCAAGCTGATCGGGACCACGCGCACGACCATCGCCGCAATCCGCGACCGCAGTCACTGGAACATGGCGAACATCACGCCAAAGGACCCGGTCACGCTCGGCCTGACGAGCCAGCGAGAGCTGGACGCCGCTGTCGCCAAGGCGGCCAAGGCTGCAGGCGTGGCGGCACCGGTCGACACGCGTTTCGAGGGCGACCGCGAAGCGCTGATCGAAGAGCTTCGCCGTGAGCGGGAGCAGCATGCGCGCGAAGCCGAGGCGGCGCTCGCCGAAGCGGGCGACGAGGCGCTCCGTGACGAAATCGTGCCGGGCATCCGCGACCCGTTCACCAATCGCCCGACCGAATAGCCGTTCGCTTGATTTGATCCGAAGCGCGGCTCAAACTTGCGCCATGGATAGTGCCGGCACGACCAGCGTCGAACAATTGAGCTTCGAGGACGCGCTCAAGCGGCTCGAGGAGATCGTGCGCACGCTCGAGAAGGGCGAGGCGCCGCTCGACCAGTCGATCGAGCTGTACCAGGAAGGCGACCGCTTGCGCCGTCATTGCGAAGCGCGGCTCAAGGATGCGCAGGCGCGGATCGAGCAGATCGCGTTCGGAAGCGACGGCAAGCCCGCGGGGCTCAAGCCCTTCGATGCCGGTTGAGACCGTCGATCGGCTGGCGCACGAGCTGGACGCCGAGGCGAAGACGGTCTCGGCGGAGGTCGACCGTTTCTTCGCGCGGTTGCTGAGCCCCACCGGGGACAGCCGCGAACGTTTCTACGAAGCCATGCGCCACGCCGCGATCGGCGGCGGCAAGCGTCTCCGTCCGCTGCTCACTATTGCGGCTTCGAAGCTCTTCGCGATCGACCGCGAGCGTGCGCTGCGTGTCGGTTGCGCGATTGAAGCGATCCACGTCTATTCGCTCGTCCACGACGATCTGCCGTGCATGGACGATGCGGAGCTACGGCGCGGCAAGGCCACGGTGCACAGGGCATTTGGCGAGGCCGCGGCGGTGCTTGCAGGGGACAGCCTGCATGCGCTCGCGTTCGAAATTCTTGCCAGCGCCGCCACGCACGAGGATCCGTGGGTGCGGTCCGACCTCGTGCTCGAGCTCGCGCGCGCCGCAGGTCCGGGCGGCATGGCCGGCGGTCAGATGATGGACCTTGCCGCGGAGGGGCAGGAGCTGGACCTCCCGTCGATCACCCGGCTCCAGCAGCTCAAGACCGGCGCCCTCATCGAATATGCGGTGGAAGCAGCCTGTATCATGGTGAAGATGCCGGCGGATGCGCGGCGCCCCTACCGCGGCTACGCGCGCAACATGGGCCTGGCGTTCCAGATCGCCGACGACCTCATCGACCATAGCGGCGATGAAGCGGCTGCCGGCAAGCCGACGGGCCGCGACGCCAATGCCGGCAAGGCTACTTTTGTGTCGCTCCTCGGCGAGGACCGGGCGCGGCAGCAGGCGGGCATCCTGGTCAACCAGGCGATCGAGCATCTGTCGGGCCACGGCAGCGAAGCGGACCTCCTTCGCGCCATCGCCCGCTTCGCCATAGAAAGAGATCACTGATGAAAGTGGCGGTTTATCCGGGGACATTCGATCCGATAACGCTCGGCCATCTCGACATCATCAGGCGCGGCGCGCACCTCGTCGACAAGCTGATGATCGGGGTGACGACCAACCCGTCGAAGGAGCCGATGTTCTCTGTCGCCGAACGGCTCGCAATGGTGCGGCGGGAAGTGAAGGACGTCCCGGGCAACATCGAGGTGGTAGAGTTCGACTCGCTGCTGATGGAGTTCGCCGAAAAGCAGGGCGCGACCGCGATCCTGCGCGGGCTGAGGGCCGTCGCCGACTTCGAATATGAGTTCCAGATGGCGGGGATGAACCAGCAGCTCAATGACGATATCGAGACGGTCTTCCTGATGGCCGATGTGTCACTTCAGCCGATCGCGTCGAAGCTGGTCAAGGAAATCGCGCGCTATGGCGGCGCGATCGACAAGTTCGTGACGCCGGCCGTGGCTGAAGACGTTCGGCGGCACCTCAACCATTCATGATCGGCTCAGCGGCCGCGAGCCATCCGGCCGCGATGTTCGGGGAGGGGATATGCTGAGCAAGGCTCTGTTTGTGCTGCCGTTCGCGGCCTTGCTGATTGCGGCTGCGCCCGAGCCCGCCGTGGCGCCGCTGCCTGCAATCGTGCCGCCGGCGGACGTCGCTGCGAACCCGGCCAACCACCTCTTCCTCGACCTGTCGAACGGCGGGACGGTCGAGATCGTGCTTCGGCCCGACCTTGCGCCGCACCACATTCAGCAGATCCAGGCCCTGGTTCGCCGCGGCTTCTACAACGGGCTTACCTTCCACCGCGTGGTGCCCGGCTTCATGGCGCAGGGCGGCGATCCGAAGGGGACGGGCGAAGGCGGCTCCGACTTGCCCGACCTGAAGGCGGAATTCTCCGACGTGCCGTTCCTGCGCGGAATGGTCGGCGCAGCGCGCACCGAGGACCCGGACAGCGCGAATAGCCAGTTCTTCATCATGTTTGCGACCAACGACGATCTCGACGGCAAGTACACGATCATCGGCCGGGTCGTGAAAGGCATGGACGTCGTCGACCAGATTGCGCCGGGTGAGCCGCCGGCGAATCCGACGAAAATTGTGAAGGCCTATCTGGGAGGCTAAGCGCGCCGGCGTGCGCGTCGCCGACTTCGATTTCGATCTTCCCGCCGAACGGATTGCGCTGAGACCGGCGCGGCCGCGCGACAGTGCGCGCCTGCTGCTGGTCGAGGGCCCGGAGATTTCCGACCACGAGGTGCTGGAGCTGCCGGACCTGCTGCGGCGCGGGGACGTGCTTGTGTTCAATGACACGAAGGTGATCCCGGCGCAGCTCGAGGGCCGGCGGGGTGCTTCCGTGGACGGCTCGCGAAGCTCGCCTGGGGCCAGCATCGGCGCGACGCTGCACAAGCGCGAGGGGCCGCGCGAGTGGCAGGCGTTCGTTCGCAATGCCAAGCGGATCCGCGTGGGTGATACGATCGACTTCGGCCAAGGCGTTGCTGCCTCCGTGGCGGACAAGGCGGAGGATGGGTCGGCGCTGCTCCATTTTCACGGCGACGAGCCGGTCGAGCTGCTGCTCGACCGCGCCGGGCGAATGCCGCTGCCGCCTTACATCGCGTCGCGCCGCGAGGTGGATGAGGCGGACCGCGAGGATTATCAGACGATGTTCGCGCGCGAAGAAGGGGCCGTAGCGGCACCGACCGCCGCGCTCCATTTCACGCCGCGGCTCCTCGACGCGCTCGACGAGCGCGGCATCGGGCGCGAGACACTGACCCTCCACGTCGGCGCGGGCACGTTCCTACCGGTCAAGAGCGAGCGGATCGACGAGCACAAGATGCACGCCGAATGGGGGCGCATCGATGCGGACACCGCTGATCGGCTGAATGCGGTGCGGCGAGCGGGCGGGCGGCTCATCTCGGTCGGAACGACGAGCCTTCGATTGCTCGAAAGCGCGGCCGGCGAGGATGGCATGATCCGGCCGTTCGACGGCGATACCGCGATCTTCATCACGCCGGGCTATCGCTTCAGGGCAATCGACGGGCTGATCACCAATTTCCATCTGCCGCGCTCGACCTTGTTCATGCTGGTCAGCGCGCTGATGGGGCTCGACGTGATGCGACGCGCCTATACCCATGCCATCACGGCGGGTTACCGCTTCTATTCCTACGGCGACGCGAGCCTGCTGCTGCCCTAATCGCGCGGCTGGAGCCAGTGGCCGAGATCGCGGCCGATGAGCGCGCCAAGGCGATCGACCTCTCCCTGAAATCGTGTCTTGATGTCGCGCTGGACGTCGAGCGGGATAGGCCGCTTCTCGTCGGGAATCCGGTTCCAGCGGAGAAGGCGCCGGCGAAGCGACTTGGATTTGCCCGGAGCGGTTTTCTTCGCCTTCTTCCCGGCTTTCTCGTCGAAGCGGCCATGGTGCCTGACGCTGGCGAGATAGGGGAGGAGCGCGCGCGGCGGCCGTTTCAGCAATTGCTGGAGGAGCAGGAAACGCACGCCTTTGGCCTCGCGTTCGGGCTTGAGCTCGGGCGCAGGCATGGGGGCTAGTCGCGCGAATTCGAGAAGGCGGCGGTGCTGCGTGGCAGGATCGGCGACCAGGTCGTCGAAGACCATGACAAGGCAGCGGTCCTTGCCGACGGCCGCGAACAGACGTTCGACGTAAGTGCCGTACCGCGCCGCTTCGTCGTAGCGAAGCCAGCGCGGCTCGATCGTGCTCCAGGGGATGCGCCGTCCTGCAGCGCGGTCGGGGGTGGCCGCCCACGCGTCTTCAAAGCGGCGGATGTTCTCGTCGCCGGTGAAGATCAGCCGTTTGTGGAGCGACGGCAGCAGGCTCAGCGGGTCGCGGACGCCGACGATGAAGCGCGAGTCCGGCCACAGCCTCAGAACCGGCTCGAGCTGCTCGGGTGCATAGAGGTAGGAAACGGAAGCATCCGCCCCGATGCGGCGCTCGCCCTCCGGCTCGGCGAAGAAATGGTCGAGATAATCGCGTTCGATCGCGCGCCTCAGCTCGATGTCGTCGAGGCCGCGCAGGTCGTGCTGGGTGAAGAAATGCGGCTCCTTCACGAACGGGAACAGCACCTGCGGGTGTGCCTGGAGCCAGCGCGCCATCGTCGTCGTCCCGCACCGCGGCGCCCCGACGATGAAGATGAAGCGCTCGATGTCGTTGATCCGCGGCACGGCGGAGCACTAGCACAGCCGAACTTGGGGGGAAGCGCGCGACCCGCTAAGCGCCCTGCCAGTGACCCGCTTCGCCTTCTCCATTGCCGCGACCGACGGCGCTGCCCGCACCGGCCTGATCAGAATGGCGCGCGGCGAGATCCGGACGCCGGCATTCATGCCGGTCGGCACGGCGGCGACCGTCAAGGCCATGCGGCCCGACGAAGTGCGCGCGTCGGGCGCGGACATCATTCTCGGCAACACCTATCACCTGATGCTCCGCCCGGGAGCGGAACGGGTCGCCAGGCTCGGCGGGCTGCACGAGTTCATGGGATGGGAACGGCCGATCCTCACGGACAGCGGCGGCTATCAGGTGATGAGCCTGAGCGACCTGACCAAGGTGACGGAGGAGGGGGTATCGTTCGCGAGCCATCTCGACGGCTCGCGGCACATGCTCAGTCCGGAGCGGTCGATCGAGGTCCAGCGACTGCTCGACAGCGACATCATCATGCAGTTCGACCAGCTGGTGCCGACGACATCGGACGCGCACGCGCAGCGGGACGCGATGGAGCGATCGATCCGGTGGGCGAAGCGGTCGCGCGAGGAATTCGACCGCGGCGGCGAGCATGCCGAGCGGGCGGCGATTTTCGGGATCCAGCAGGGCGCGCTCGATGAGAAGCTGCGCGGGGCTTCGGCCGAAGCCCTGATCGAGATCGGATTCGACGGTTATGCCGTCGGCGGGCTCGCGGTCGGCGAGGGGCAGGAGGCGATGCTAGGCTGCCTCGACTTTGCCGTCGACATGCTGCCGGCCGAAAAGCCGCGCTATCTGATGGGCGTCGGCAAACCCGACGACCTGGTCGAGGCCGTCGTCCGCGGCATCGACATGTTCGATTGCGTGCTCCCGACGCGCTCGGGCCGGACGGGCCAGGCATTCACCGCCGACGGGCCGCTCAACCTGCGCAATGCCCGCTTCGCGGAGGACCGGGAGGCGATCGAGCCGGGATGCCCGTGCCCCGCCTGCATCCAATTCAGCCGGGCCTACGTGCATCATCTCGTGAAGTCGGGCGAGATCCTCGGCGCCATGCTGATGACCCAGCATAATCTGTGGTTCTATCAGCGGGTGATGGCGGGCTTGCGCGATGCGATTGCGCGGCAGGAGGTGAACGGTTTCGTGGCGGAATTTCTCGGCCGTTACCGCGGAGCGTCAGCCTAGCTCAGAGGCGGCCGTGCTGGTCCTCGGTCTGGAACATGCGGTCCACTTCCATCACCAAATCCTTGAGGTGGAAGGGCTTGGACAGCAGTTTGGCCTCCGGCGCGGTACGGCCGCCCTGGAGGGCGACGGCGGCGAAGCCGGTGATGAACATGACCCGGATCGAGGGGTCGATCGCGCTGGCTTTCTGGGCAAGCTCGATGCCGTCCATCTCTGGCATGACGATGTCGGTGAGAAGTAGGTCGAACCGGTCCGTCTCGAGCAACGGCATCGCCTCGGTTCCGCACCCGACCGCCTCGACCTCATATCCAACGCGCTGTAGGGCGCGCTGAAGATATTCGCGCATCGAGGTGTCGTCTTCAGCAAGGAGGATGCGTGCCATGGTCACTTTATGCGCTCACGAAATGCCTTTTGCCAGAAGCGAATGACCGGTTCATGCGTTGCAGCGCCTCAACACGAGTCCTACTCTGGCACAAAGTTTAACCATGACGCCGCTTCCCCCGCCAATCGTCCACGAGCCGCGAGGTTCCCTCCCCGTGGTTCTGTCCGTGCCCCACTCGGGGCGCGACTATCCAGAGTGGCTGATCGAAAGCGCTTCGGCCGGGATGCCGGCCCTCTCGACACTCGAGGATCCTCTCGTCGATCGGCTCGTGTGGCGCGCGCTTCAGCGCGGGTGCGGCGCGGTCATCGCGCGGGCGCCGCGGGCAGCGGTCGATTGCAACCGGGCCGAGGATGATATCGACCCATCGGTGGTCGACGGCTTTCGGCGCGGACGAGTCACTGCACGAGCGCGCGGCGGTCTCGGCATCGTGCCTTCACGAACCCAACAGCATGGGTTCCTGTGGCGGCGTCCGATCACGGCGATTCAGCTGGACGAGCGGCTGGACCAGGCTCACCGGCCTTATCACGACGCGATCGAAGACCAGGTCCGGCAAGTGTTCGAACGCTTCGGCTGCGTGCTGCTGATCGATTGCCACTCGATGCCCCCTCCGCCTTCCGGGACTCCACCGGTGATCTTCGGCGACTGCCGGGGCCGTACCGCCGAAGCCTGGGTCAGCGACGAGGCGGTCGAGGTCGCGCGGCGGAGCGGCTTCGAGGCCGGCCTCAACGAACCCTTTGCCGGCGGCCACGTTATCGAACGGCATTCCTGGCCGGCGCGCAACGTTCACGCGCTACAGCTGGAAATCGATCGGCGCTGCTACCTCGACGCGAGCCTGCATGCGCCCGGCGACGGCTTCGACCGTGTCGCCGACTTCATTGAGACGCTTGCGGTCGAGCTTGGCGAGGCGTTGCTCGGGCGGCAATACGCGACTGCCGCCGAATAAGGCCTAGACGTTCTCCGGCGCGGGCTGCTGCGCCTGGGCGGGCGCCTTGCCCTGCGCCATCTGGCGGCCGAACACCGCCCGCATCTCGCTCAGAGAGAAGAGGTGCGCATAGATCAGCGGAAGCATGCCGCTCTGGTTCATCTTCCTCAGCTCGTCGCCGCGAAGGTTCCGGAGCTTCTCCTCGTCGACCATGCGGAAGCCGCGATAGACGAACGGCTGCTGGAAGCCCTCGGGCTGGATTGCGACTTCGCCGTCCATCAGGAGGTCGGCCTTGACGAGGTCATCGACGAACGCGCCGGTGCGCTGGCCGGCCGCTTCGAACTGTTCGCAGAATTGAAGGATCGCCTTGGTCGCGTCGCTCGGCTGCTCGCCGTCGAACAAGGCTTCGCCTTCGTCCCATTCGCCGACCGCATTGGCGCTCGGGTCAAAGCACAGCGACAGTTCGTCGCTGTCGGGCCGCAGGCGCGCGAGCAGGAACGGATAACGGCGCACATAAGCCGGGATGTAGAGGTTGGAATCGCTCGCGCGGCCATCCTCGTCGAGGAACACGTTCACGCCTTCGTTGAGGCCCATCAGCGCGATCGGAACCGGATTCTCGCCGACGGCAAAAACGATCGGATAGTGGCGCTGCACCAGCGTGAATTCGTCGACCGTCACCGGGATCGCATGCGTGCGGCCGATTTGGGCCATGCGCAGCAGCGGCCGGACCTTCATCTTCGCATGCTGGCTCGCGTTCAGCGGTTCGAGTGCATTGTAAAACAACGGCAAGTTCTGGGTCGGGGCGGCTGTCGCCATCGAAGATCTCTCCTGGGACGCGGGCGTACGGCCTCCCTCGGGCCAGCCTGCGGCAATGATCGCAGCGGCCTCTATTGGCGTTACTCTCGTTAGGCAAGACGCCTCGGCCGCTTCGCGAGGCCGGTTCTCAGTTCATAGAACATTCAATGCGCCGCTGCGAAGCCGCCGGTAATGGCGGTCGGCTACAGATGATACCCGGGACGATATTGACCTTCGTTCCACTCCTGCTCGGCCTGTTCGCCGCGCAGCCGACCGTCGTGCAACAATCGGTGACGCGGCTGATCGTCCAGGACGAGATCATCCTGCGGGTCCCGATCCAGCCCCGTCCGCTCCTCCCGCGCTTCGACTGGGTAGAGCGCAAGGGACCGAAATGCATCGATACGGGAGTCATTCGTGGCGCCTTGTTGTCCAATGCGCAGCAGGTCGATTTCCTGACACAGGGGCCGAGGCGAATTCGCGCCGAGCTCGATGAAGATTGCCCGGCCCTTGATTTCTACGGCGGCTTCTACCTGCAGCCGCAGGACCAGCGATTGTGCGCAGGCCGCGATGCCATCCATTCGCGGATGGGGGGGAGCTGCACCATCCAGGAATTCAAGCAGCTCATTCCCAAATTCCGCCGCTGATATCGGTTGCGCGGGCCCGCACCGTGCGAGGAGAGTTGGAGATAGGGACCAGCAGCCGGCCCGCGCATCCGACGAAGCCGACTTATGCTGGCACTCGTGACGTCAGGCCGTTCCAAAGGTTACAAAAGCGAAAGACTGGGCCCGCTGCGCCTTAACGACATGACGACGCTCAAGCCCGGCTCATTATCCTCCAGCACGATATCCCCGGCGTGCAGGCGCGCGACCGCACGGGCGAGGGCGAGGCCAAGGCCGCTTCCCTCTGTCGTGCGCGATTTCTCGAGGCGCCGGAACTTGCCCAATGCATGCTCGCGCAGGTCCGGCGGAATCCCCGGGCCATCGTCAGCGACGGTGAGCACGACGAATTCGCCTTCCTCCCTGAGACCGAGCTTCACGGAGCCCGCCGCATATTTGAGCGCATTGTCGACCAGGTTTGCGGCGGCGCGGCCGATCGACTGGCGATTGCCGCGATAGATCAGCATCCCCGGCTCCTCGACCACGATGCGCATCCCGCGCTCTTCGGCGACGGGATTGTAGATTTCGGAGATATCGCGGAGGAGCAGTGAAAGATCGAAATCCTCGAAGTCCTGCTTCCCCGCGCCGGCTTCGGTGCTGCTGATCTCCAGCGTTGCTGAAATCAGCCGAAGCATTCCGTCGATATCGAGCGAGAGGGCGTCGAGCGCCTGCTGCTGCCGGGCGGCATCCTTGATGTCGGCGACCCGCTCCATATTCGCGCGCATTCGGGTGAGCGGCGAGCGAAGATCGTGGGCGAGCGATTCGGTGACGAGCCGCAGCTGCTCAACCAGCTCTTCGATCCGCTCGAGCATGGCGTTGATCGCGGCCGCGAGCATGGCGAATTCCTCGCCCCCGGTGTCTTCATCGAGGCGATGACTGAAATCGCCGCCGGCAATGCGGCTCGCGACGGCACCCACGGCGCGCGCTCGGCGCTGGGCCATCTTGAGCACCACCCAGCCGCCAATGAGGCCGAGGGGGATCGCGAGGATCAAGGCGCCGAGAAGCGCCTCGACGAGGGCGGCCCGCATGCGTTCGCGCTCGCTGATCGTCGTTCCGAGGAGGAGCCGCTCGCCGGTCGGCAAAGCAATGGTCCGGATCGCGAAGAGGTCGGATCGCGCCTGTCCTTCGGGGTAAAGCCGAATCTCGTTCCATTCGGACGGCGTTGGAAGAATGGGCGGCCAGCCGGCGAGATTTCCCGCCAGCTTGTGCCCCCGCGCGTCGACGAGGAGCGTAACGCCGCCGCGAAGCTCTCCGCCGCGGACGGACTGGGCGATGGACGCCGGAAGCGCTGCCGCTCCCGATGTCGAATAAATGAACATCGCATCGCGCTCGTCGTCATTCAGCCGGTCGTGGATCCGTTCTTCGAAGAGCGTGTCGGTCTGGTGATAGACGAAGAGAAGGACGGGGACCGAGATGACCAGGCTGAACGCGAGCGAGATCAATGCGACACGGATCGGCGCGGGGAGCCGCAGCCGCGCCCAGGGGAAGGCCGTCAAGCCGTCTCGCTCAGCATGTAGCCGACACCGCGCACGGTATGGAGCAACGGCAGCGCCTGGCC
>DATCJM010000399.1:0-8036 GCA_036562805.1 Sphingomicrobium sp. | reverse complement strand
GCAAACAGGGGCACGCTCTGCGACAGGTCGATGATGTGGACCCCGTTGCGGTCGCCGAAAATGTACGGCTTCATCTTGGGGTTCCAGCGGTGGGTCTGGTGGCCGAAATGCGCTCCGGCCTCGAGCAATTGCTGCATGGTGACGACCGTGGCCGCCATAATCATTCTCCTTCCGGTTCAACCTCGGCGGAGCAAGTAACCGGCCTTTCGGCCGGCACCGGCTATGTCAGCTCCGCCTGTGGAATGCGCGGGCACCTAGCGAAAGCTGCCCGAGCTTTCAAGGGCTTGGCACGTGACGAGAACTCAAGCTTGACAGAGAGGAACAAACCAGGAACATTGTACCGCCTCAGTCGAGCTGGCCTTGGTCACTCCGGAACAAAGCGGGTCCGGATCGGTTAGGCGCTCCAAGAAGGAAGTAAGCGATGATTGCACCTCTCGGTACCCTCGCCTTTCTCGCCACCTTGTGGCTTCTCGTGGTCCTGGGTGCCGCCGTTCTTGAGGAAAGCGGCGGCAGGATTGTCGCCGCCCTCAAGGGCAAGCCGGCCCAGCGGCCGGCAATGGTCGCAGTCCGCGTGAGGACGCGCTCCCGGTTCGCTAGGCCGATGCGCGCCCGCGCGCGCTGGCGCGCCGCCGCCTGACCTTCGCATAGCTCGCGAACGCGAACGGAATCATCAACAGGTAACCTGCAGCGACGATGAGCAGGGTATACCAGGGGGCCGTCAGCAGTGCGGCGCCGAGCACCGCAATTCCGGCGAGCGCGAGGAGTCGCCAGCTGCTCCGGATGCGGATCGACGACCAGCTATAGGTCGGGATGCTGGAGATCATCAGAAGCGCGACGAATAGCACCCAGGGCATCACGACATACCAAGCCTGGAACCACGCGCTTCCCGTGACCAGCCACAGGAAGACCGGAATGAAGGCGAGGCCCGCCCCCGCCGGCGCCGGAACGCCCGTGTTGAATCCTGCCGACTTATGCGGCTGCTCGGCGGCATCGATCCGCGCATTGAAGCGGGCGAGACGAAGCGCGCAACAGACCGCAAGCGCCAATGCCGCCGTCCAGCCGAACTTCGGAGCGGCGTGAAGCGACCACAGGAACAGGATCAGCGCCGGGGCAGTGCCGAAAGCGATATTGTCGCTGAGCGAATCGAGCTCCGCGCCGAACTTGCTCTGCGCGCGGAGCAGGCGGGCAATGCGGCCGTCCATGCCGTCCAGCACGCCGGCGATCACGATTGCGGCGAGCGCTTTCTCCCATTCCGCGCGGATGCCGAAGAACACGCCGCTGAGCCCGCAGCAGAGGGCGAGCACGGTAACCGCATTGGGCACCATTGCGCGGAACGGGATCCGGCGGGGACCCCCGTCCTCATTCACTGGCTGACGCCTGTCAGCGTTGTGTCGACACCGACTTCCGCGATGACCGTTTCCCCGGCGATCGCGCGCTGGCCCAGCAGCACGCGTGGCGACGTACCGGCAGGGAGATAGACGTCGACTCGGCTGCCGAAGCGGATGAGGCCGATCCGTTGGCCCGCCTCGACGTCGTCGCCTTCGCGAACGAAGGAGATGATGCGCCGCGCGACGAGCCCGGCAATCTGGGTGAAGCCGATCCTGAGGCCGTCTGCCCCTTCGACGAGGAAGTGCTGCCGCTCATTGTCCTCGCTCGCCTTGTCGAGGTCGGCGTTGACGAACTTGCCCGGCACATAAGCGATCCGGCGGATGCGGCCGGTGATCGGCGACCGGTTAATGTGGACGTCGAACACGCTCATAAAGATCGAAACGCGGGTGCATTCGCTGTCCGCGAGCGCTTCCGCTCCGCGCAGCTCCGGCGGCGGTGGAACGCGCGCGATCATGGTGATCAGCCCGTCCGCTGGCGCGACGATCAGCTTGTCGCCGAACGGCGTGGTGCGGACCGGATCGCGGAAGAATGAAGCGACCCAGATCGTGACTCCGACGAGCACCCAATCGAGGAAATGGATGTGCAGCAGGAACGCGAAGACCGTGATCGCAGCGGCGCCGACGACATATTTGCGCCCGTCGGGGTGGATCGATGGGAAACGCCACTTGACCGTCGTCGTCGGCAGAGGCGTGTCATGCTTGTCGAGCGCTGGCATTGGCGCTCCTTAGTGGCCGAGTGCGGGGCGCACAACGCCCGGTTGCGTGCATCGGGGCTGCATCCTAGAGCGCCGGCAATTCCTCAAAACCGCAGGACAGCGTGATGGCCAAGATCAAGGTGAAAAACCCTGTCGTCGAGCTCGACGGCGACGAGATGACCCGCATCATCTGGCAGTGGATCCGCGAGCGGCTGATCCAGCCCTATCTCGATGTCGACCTGCTCTACTACGACCTCTCGGTTCAGAACCGCGATGCGACCGAAGACCGGGTCACCATCGACGCTGCCAATGCGATCAAGGAGCACGGCGTCGGCGTCAAATGCGCGACGATCACGCCTGACGAGGCGCGGGTCGAGGAATTCGGCCTGAAGAAAATGTGGAAGTCGCCCAACGGGACCATCCGCAACATCCTCGGCGGCTGCATCTTTCGCGAGCCGATCGTCATTTCGAACGTACCGCGCCTGATCCCCGGCTGGACCGACCCGATTGTCGTCGGCCGCCACGCCTTCGGCGATCAATATCGCGCGACCGACTTCCTCGTGCCCGGCCCGGGCAAGCTGACGATGAAGTGGGTCGGCGCCGACGGGCAGGAGCTCGACTTTGACGTCTTCGATTTCCCTGGCTCGGGCGTGGCCATGGGCATGTACAATCTCGATGCCAGCATCCGCGATTTCGCCCATGCCTGCTTCAACTACAGCCTGGGCCGTAAATGGCCGCTCTACCTCTCCACGAAGAACACAATCCTCAAGGCCTATGACGGGCGTTTCAAGGACATCTTCCAGGAGATTTACGACAAGGAATACAAAGCGAAGTTCGACGCTGCTGGCATCGAATATCAGCACCGGCTGATCGACGACATGGTCGCGTCGGCGCTCAAGTGGAGCGGGAAGTTCGTCTGGGCCTGCAAGAATTACGACGGCGACGTGCAGTCGGACCAGGTTGCGCAGGGGTTCGGTTCGCTCGGCCTGATGACCTCGGTGCTGATGACTCCCGACGGCAAGACCGTCGAGGCCGAGGCCGCGCACGGCACCGTCACCCGCCATTACCGCATGCACCAGCAGGGCAAGGCGACCTCGACCAACCCGATCGCGTCCATCTTCGCCTGGACCGGCGGCCTCAAGTACCGCGGCAAGTTCGACGACACGCCCGAAGTGGTGAAGTTCGCCGAGACCCTTGAGCGAGTCTGTGTCGAGACGGTCGAGGGCGGTCAGATGACCAAGGACCTCGCCATCCTGGTCGGCCCCGAGCAGCCCTGGCTTACGACCGAGCAGTTCTTCGAGGCGATCGTGAAGAACCTCGAGGGCGCGATGGCCGAGCAGTCGCAGCCCGCCTGAGCCCCGCGTCGGGCGAGCGGATATGCTCGCGGCGCACGCCGAGGCCGACGAGGCGCGCGGGTATCCTGCTGAGGAACGGCATGCGCTTGAACAGCTTTAGCGGCCAAGGAAGCTTGTCGAGCACGATCTTGCGCACGACGAGCGGAGTCAGAACACGGTCGTGAATGGCCTTTTGGACACGCTGGACGACGCGGGTCGGGAAGAGCCTCCGTTCCTGAACATCCTTGAGCAGTGAATCGACGTCCTTGCCCGCGGCGAGCGGCGCGGCGAGAATGTTCGCCGCGGCGACCGCGTCCTGGATCGCCAGGTTGATCCCCACTCCGCCCACGGGGGACATTGCATGTGCAGCGTCGCCGATCGCGAGCAAGCCAGGCCGCCACCAGCGCGTCAGACGATCGAGTGAAACGGAGAGCAGCTTCACCTGGTCCCAGTCCTTCAGCGTGCTCACCACGGGCGCGAGCTCCGGCGCGGCCTGCGCGACATTGTGCCGGAACGCCTCGATCCCCGCGGCCTCGATCTCGTCGGCTGCGCCCTTCGGGACGACATAGGCGCATTGCCAGTAATCGCCGCGGTCGATCTCGACGATCATCGCTCCGGCGCCGAACGTTCCGCCGGTTTCGTTCGCTGCCGACTTCTTTTTCGGCAATCGGAACCACAGCACGTCGATCGGCGCGCCAAGGTCCTTCTTCGGCAACCCGGCCTTGTCGCGGAGAATGGAGCTCCTGCCGTCGGCGGCGATCGTCAGGCGCGCCCTTACCTCCTCGCCGTCCTTCAAGCGCACGCCTTGCGCGCGGCCGTGCTCGACGATGACGTCGACCGCCTCGGCCTCCATCCGCAGCGAAAAAGTCGGATAGTGCCGCGCCTCCCGCGCGAGGAAGTCGAGGAAATCCCATTGCGGCATCAACGCCACGAAGCGGCTCTGCACGGGCAAATGGCCCATGTCCGCGATGACGATCTGCTGGTTCGCGACGCGCCCTGTCAGCTTTCGAACCTCGTCGTGCGGGCGCTTGAGGAAGTCGCTAAGGAGCCCGAGCTCGCGAAGAAGCTCGAGCGTCGACGGGTGCACCGTGTCGCCGCGAAAATCGCGGAAGAAATCGGCGTGTTTCTCGAGCACCTGCACATTGCAGCCGGCGCGGGCGAACAGCAGGCCGGCCATCATTCCGGCTGGTCCGCCGCCGACGATTACCAGATCGAGATCTGACGCCATGACGCCGCATCTACCGCTGTCGGAACGAAAAGGGCAAAGTTACCGACGTGGAAGCGGACTTCAGCACATCCGGGTTCAGCGACGCGCTCGTGATCCTCGGGGCCGCCGGGATCGTCATCCCCGCGTTCGCGCGCATTCGAATCAGCCCGATCATCGGCTTCATCCTCATCGGCATGCTCGTCGGCCCCGCAGGGCTCGGACGCCTCACCGCCACCTACCACTGGCTGCATTACGTAACGATCTCGAAGCCGGACGTCGTCGAGCCCTTCGCCGAGCTCGGCATCGTCCTTCTCCTCTTCTCCGTCGGCCTCGAGCTTTCCTTCCGCCGCCTGTGGGGCATGCGCGCGCTTGTTTTCGGGGGCGGAGCGGCGGAGCTGCTGATCAGCGCCGCGATCATCGGCGCGACGATCTCCATGACCGGCGCAAGCGCCGAGGGCGCGATAGCGCTCGGCCTCGCCCTCGCTTTATCGTCGACCGCGATCGTGATTCCGCTGGTCGGCACGCACAGCGCCGTGGGCCGGTCGGCCCTGGCAATGCTGCTCTTCGAAGATCTCGCTTTGGTGCCGATCGTCTTTCTTCTCGGCGCGATGGGACCCGCCACCGGCGCGCACGTCGGCGCGCTGGTCGCGACGATTGCGGTCGGCGCATTGACCGCAGCAGCAATGCTCATCCTGGGACGATTGCTTCTCCCGCTCCTGTTCGCGCAGGCGGCGCGGACGAAAAACCCGGAAATTCTGCTGTCCGCCTGCCTCCTGGTCGTCATCGTCGCGAGCCTGGTGACCTCCGCGATCGGTTTTTCCGCGGTTCTTGGAGCGCTGATCGCCGGGATCGTAATCGCGGAAACAGAATATCGGGGCGAAGTCGAGCTTATCACCGCGCCCTTCCGCGGGCTCGGCCTCGGCATTTTCCTGATCACCGTCGGCATGAGCGTCGACGTTCACATGATCCTCGCCGACTGGCATTCGCTGCTCGCCGCGCTCGCCGGCATCCTCGTCGTCAAGGCGATCGTAACCGCGGCCCTGCTCCGCCTGGGCGGCTCGCGCATGGCGGTTGCTTCGGAGGCCGGCCTGTTGATGGCAGCCCCGTCTGAAACGACTCTCGTGGTCCTTGCATCGGCAAGCGCTGCGGGTCTGATCGGCGGGAGCGTCGCCGCGTTCTGGCAAATCGTCACCGCCATGGGCCTGACGGTCACGCCGCTGCTCGCCCAGCTCGGAAAGGCGGCCGGAAGCCGTTTTGCCGGGCGCGCGCTCGATGCCGGGCTCGCGTCGACCCTCGAAACGACCGCGCCGGCGCAGGTCGTGATTCTTGGATTGGGACGTGTAGGGCGAATGGTCGCCGACATGCTGGATGCTCACGGGAAGGATTATGTCGCGATCGACAGCGACGTCGATGGCGTGGCCGATGCCCGACGCGAAGGCTATGACGTGCTGTTCGGAGATGTCGGCCGTCCGCAGCTGGTCGAGCGCATCGCCGAGCGGGAACCGGCGGCCTTCATCCTGACGATGGACAATCCGGTGCTTGCGAAGCGGCTCACCGCCCGCTTGCGCAAGGCCTTTCCCGACTTGCCGATCGTTGCGCGGGCCCGCGATACGGCCCACGCCGCGGAGCTGTACAAAGCCGGAGCGACCGACGCCGTGCCCGAGACTTTGGAGGCTTCGCTGCAGTTGTCCGAGGCAGCGCTGGTCGACCTCGGCGTGGCGATGGGACCGGTCATCGCCAGCATTCACGAGAAGCGCGACGAGCTTCGATCGGAGCTCAAGACGCAGGCAGAGCTGGAGGCGCGTCCGCGGCGGCTCGGGCGCCGCCGCCTCAGGGACGCAGCGCAGCCTTAGGCGGGGACCTTCTGCAGTGCATCCCTGACGGCGTCGAGCGCTTCGCGGGCCTTCGAGCCGTCGGGCCCTCCCCCCTGCGCCATGTCCGGTCGTCCGCCGCCGCCCTGCCCGCCGAGCGCGGCGACCGCGGCTTTCAGAAGCTCGACTGCATTGACCTGGCCGGCAAGGTCGTCGGTTACGCCGACAGCGACACTGGCGCGGCCGTCGTTGACTGCGATCAGGGCGGCGATGCCGGAGCCGATCCGTTTCTTCATATCGTCAACAGTAGCGCGTAAGCCCTTGGGATCGAAGCCTTCCACGACCTGACCGATAAATTTGTGGCCATTGACGTCCTCGGCTTCGGGCCCTTCCGTCTTCGCCGACCCGCCCCCCATCGCGAGCGCTTTTTTCGCGTCGGCGAGCTCGCGTTCGAGCCTGCGGCGGTCCTCCACCAGCGACGCAATGCGCGCTGGAACCTCGTCGGGAGCCGACTTGAGCGTCGCGGCGGCTTCACGGAGCTTCGCCTCGCGCTCGGACAACCATCGGCGTGCCGCCTCGCCGGTCAGCGCCTCGATGCGCCGCACGCCGGCCGAGACAGCGCTTTCGCTGACGATCTTGAACAGCTGGATGTCGCCGAGCGCACGGACATGAGTGCCACCACACAGTTCGACGGAATAATCATTGTCGGTCAGCCGGCCCATAGAGAGCACGCGGACTTCGTCGCCATATTTCTCGCCGAAGAGCGCCATCGCACCCGCGGAAATCGCCTCGTCGGGGGTCATCAACCGCGTCGTTACCTGCTCGTTCGAACGGATCTGCGCGTTCACTTCCGCCTCGACCGCCTCGATCTCCTCGCGGCTCAATGCTTTGGGATGCGAGAAGTCGAAGCGGAAGTAATCGGCGGCCACGAGGCTGCCCTTCTGCGTGACGTGCGTGCCGAGATGGCGCCGAAGGGCCGCATGCAGAAGATGCGTCGCGCTGTGATTGGCGCGAACGCGGTTCCGGCGCGCGGTGTCGACCTTCTGATGCACGGTGTCGCCGACGGACAGCTCGCCCGCCACGATCTTCGTACGCAGCACGTGAAGCTTTCCGAGCGGCTTTGCGGTTTCCTCAACTTCGCCGATCAGGCCTTTGAGATTGGTGAGTTTTCCGGTGTCCCCGATCTGGCCACCGCTCTCCCCGTAGAACGGCGTCTGGTTGAGGAGCACATCGATGATCTGGCCGACCTCCGCATTCTCCACCCGCGCGCCGTCTTTCACGAGCGCGAGCACGACGCCCTCGCCTTCGTCCCCGGAATAACCGGTGAATTCGGTCGCTCCATATTGCTCGGCGAGATCGAACCAGACTTCCTCGTTCGCCTTCGCGCCCGAGCCTTTCCAGGCGGCGCGCGCCTTGGCCTTCTGCTCGGCCATTGAAGATTCGAAGCCCGACTGGTCGACCTTCAGCCCCTTCTCGATCAGCGCCTGCTCGGTGAGGTCGAGCGGGAAGCCGTAGGTGTCGTAAAGCTTGAACGCGACTTCGCCGGGCAGCGTGCCGCCCTCGCCGATCTCCGATGTCGCTTCGTCGAGCAGCTTGAGCCC
>DATCJM010000388.1:0-4170 GCA_036562805.1 Sphingomicrobium sp. | reverse complement strand
GTGATCGGCGCGGCGATGGTGATCAACAATCTGGCGGCAGGCATCGGCGGAATCCTCGTGCCGGTCACGCTCGATCGGCTGGAAATCGACCCTGCCGTTTCCTCTGCCGTGTTCGTCACAACGATCACCGACGTGACCGGCTTCTTCAGCTTCCTGGGGCTTGCGTCGCTCGCTGGGCTCGGCCGCTAAGCAATTGCGAATCATGGTCTAATCCGGCATCGCTAAAGGCGTGCCGAAGCTTCATCTGACCAAGGTCGCCTTCGCCTGCCGCGACGTCGATGCGCTCGAGCGCAGGATTGCGGCGCGTGCGCTCGGCGGCGAGATTCGAATCGCGACGCGGATGCGCCCCAAGCGCGCCGCGGAGCTCGTCGGCGGCAATCTATACTGGATCGTCAAGCACCGGCTGGTCGCTGCAATCGAGATCCTCCGCCTCGAGGATCGCAACGACGGCCGCATAGACATCGTCTGCTCGGCCGAGCTGACCGCCGTCTCCCCCATGCCGCGTCGCGCGCATCAGGGCTGGCGTTACCTCGAGGATTGCGACGCGCCCGGCGTCGAGGACGATGGCACCGGCCTCGGCGACTTGCCGCCGCGGCTCTATGGCAGGCTGGCCTCGCTCGCGCTTGTCTAGGTCAGCGGCAGCCGCTGACCGTCGCCGATCCTTTGACCCGCAAGATGCAGGAAGGCGCGCCGGTCAGCGTAACTGTCGCCGGGCCGCTCGCATCGACAGTCACCGAATTGCTGACATGCGCAGCGATCGTCGCGGCACCGTCCGCGCCGAGCGTCGCGTCCTTGGTTGAAAGTCCTGCCGCATCGAGGCCCGAGATGCCGAGGATGACCGCGGTGACCTTGGCCGCTTGGCCGGCAAGGCGCGCACTGGCGGTTCCGACGACGCTGACGTTGAGCTGATCGATGTTCACCTGTTGGATCGCGCCAAGGCCGCTCCCCTGGACCGACAGGTCGAAGGTCAGACCCTTCACGCGGTCGATCGCGAGCGTGCCCGACCCGTTCAGCCAGGCGGCGCTGAGATCATGCGTGCCGAGCGTGATCTCGACCGGCCCGGACGTTTCGCCGGGATAGTTGCTCCACGAATCGAGATTGTTGTGGACGATGAGCGTGTCGCCGCGGACTTCGATCGCGACCCGATCGAGCGCGGCCGGCGAACCTGTCGCCCTGGCGAACGGCGCGACTCCCGTCGTCAGCGTCACCTTGAACGGCCCGTCGACGCGGACCTTCTGAAAATCGGTGATTCCGAAATTCCGTGTACCGGCCGCGGCGGGCGATGTGATGGCGAGCGTCGTGCCGATCAGGAGAAGGATGCGCATGGCGCGCACCTTCCCTCGATCGTGGTTAAGACGGGTTTAAGAGCAGTGGACGTCGCCGGCCCCGGCCTTGTGCAGCGTGCACTTGGCGCCGCCGGTGACCGTCACGTCGCCTGCGCCCATGATGCTGACGTCCGCAGCGCCGGTCGCATGCGCCTTGAGGTCGCCGGAGCCGGCAATGCTCACTTTGAGCTGCTGGCTGGTCACCCCCGTCGCGTCGACGTCGCCGGCGCCGACGATATTATATTCGGCGGTTTCGACCTGGCCGGAGCCGACCTTCACGTCACCCGAGCCGGCAAGCGACAGCTTCATCGACTTGAGATTCGCCGAGCCGATGCCGAGGTCGCCCGAACCCGCGAGCGTCGCTTCGAAATGGTCGCCGCTGACGCCGTTCACGTTGAGATCGCCCGACCCCGCGAGAGTCGCCGCGGTCAGCTGGGGGACCGTCACCGTGAAATGCGCCTTGCCGCGCGTCCCGAAGTGGAAAATCGAAAATCCGTGCTGGTCCTCGGGGTGGATAAGGAGTTCGTCGCCGCGCACCTCGACCACGGTCTTGTCGAGCAGCTTCTGCGAGCCTTCGGCGGCAACGCCCGGATTGGCGCCAGTTTGCACGGTCACGTCGTAGTTTCCGGCGACCTTGATCTGCTGGAAATTGCCGACCTGGAAACTGCGCGAGACCGTCGGACCGGCATCCTCGTGCATCTGGCCGCACGCCGCGGTGGCGCCTGAAGCGGCAATGATCGCCGCTGCTATCGATTTACGCATGGTCGTCCTTTCCCCCTATGCTCGGGATGATAAGCCAATTGGTGTTGGCGGCAACGGTGCGGTCACGAGCAGCGTACCTCGCCCGAGCCGGCTCCATTGATCGAGCAATCGGCGCCGCCGGTTACGCTGACGTCCCCGGAACCCATGACATTGATGTCGGCGTTGCCGCTGACTTGGGCCGAAATGTCGCCGGAGCCGTGGACGGCGATCGACGCTTCCTTGACGTCCATCTGCTCGGCGCTGATGTCGCCGGAGCCCGAAGTCTGGAACGTGCCCGACTTCGCCTTGCCGCCGCCGACAGAGGCGTCGCCGGAGCCGAACAGGGACAACTTCACCGTGGCGGCCTCGAGGCTATCGATTGAAAGATCGCCCGAACCGGTGAGCGAGGCGTCCATCCGCTCGCCGCGATACTCATCGATTTGTGTATCGCCCGACCCGCTCATGGTCAGGGTGAATTCGGCGCTTTCGATCTCGCCGATGGTGGTGTCGCCGGAGCCCATCATGGTCACATCCAGGCCGGCGCTTCGAACGGCGTCCACACCCAAGTCGCCGGAGCCAGACATGGAGATTTTCACCTGCTCCGCCTCGAGCTCGTCGATCGAAAGATCGCCGGAGCCTCTGCTGGCGCATTCGAATTCGGCGCCCGCGATTCGGTCCACGGACACGTCGCCCGGACCGCCCATCCGAAGCGCGCGCAGGCTCGGCACGGTCACCTCCATGCTGACGTCTTCGCAATCGCCGTGGCAACCGATGAACAGTCCCGTGCCCTCGACCTCGACGCGCAACCCGTCGAGCGCCCATGCCGGACCATTTGCCGTGACGGTGGACTTGGAGCCGGTGCGGACCGCGACATCCATCGGGCCGGCGATCTGGATCGAGTCGAACGGGGCAACGTCGAAGTCGCGTTCCTCGTCCGGCGCATCGTCATGGCCATGGCTCGAGCGGTGCGCGGCCGAAGCGATTGCCGACAGAATTTCGAATGCGAGCGATCTCGGCATCAGGGACTCTCCACCCTAGTGTATTATTACACTAATACGGATTTGCGGGAGAGTCTGCAATGGCCAAAAAGAAAGGGCGCCCGGTTAGGGGCGCCCTCGCGTTGTGCATCGAGGATGTTGAAGTCAGGCGACTTCCGGCTTCTTGTGATGGATGACGGCCGCCTTGTTGAGGATGTCGAGGATCTTCGCGAGCGCCGCTTTCTCGTCGGTCTGTTCCATCGCGCCAAGCTCGCGCGCCAGGCGCGACGAAGCCGCTTCGAAAATCTGCCGCTCGGAATAGCTCTGCTCCGGCGCGTCGTCCGGACGGAACAGGTCGCGGACCACCTCGGCGATCGAGGTCAGGTCGCCCGAATTGATCTTCGCTTCATATTCCTGGGCGCGGCGCGACCACATGGTGCGCTTGACCTTCGGCTTGCCCTTCAGCGTGTCGAGCGCGTCCTTCATCGTCTTGTCCGACGACAGCTTCCGCATCCCGACCGAGTCCGCCTTGTTGACCGGCACGCGGAGAGTCATTTTCTCCTTTTCGAAGCGAAGCACGTAGAGCTCGAGACGAGTTCCGGCGATTTCGGTGCTTTGCAGCTCGACGACGCGGCCCACGCCATGCTTGGGGTACACGACATAATCGCCGACATCGAAGCTGAGCGCCTTTGTAGCCATTGCTAACCTTTCCGTTTGCGGCAGCGGAGCTGGCGCACTTTCGTCGCCCCCCAAAACGACCAGCGGCCGTGGCTCCATGCCTGTGACTTGGCTTCCCTATGAATTTAAGGCCGCAGCTGAATCGCCGGCGGCCCCGTGTAACAGTTCTATAACAGAACCGACCTCAAATTGCGAGTCCCAGCTGGATGGGCTGCTCGAGGGACCCTTCACTTAAGTTATGTAGGCCGAGGCCGAGCAGGCGAATGCCGCGCGGCAGCGGATGCAGCGCTGCGAGCAGCGCCTGTCCAGCGCCGGTGAATGCCGCATGGTCGGGTACCGGTCCGGAGAAGCTCCTGGATCGCGTGATGATCGTGAAGTCGCCGAACTTGACCTTCAGCGTCACGGTGCGCCCGGTCACTTCCGCCCGCTTCACCCGCTCCCACGCATAG